>NZ_JADBUN010000163.1:0-26940 GCF_020245625.1 Microcystis sp. M049S2
AGCATCCCCTTGATTTTACTCATCCTTGCCCGATACGGTCTCTTAGCTTAAAAATTGATTGTTTTCGCCACGACCCCGGCGACTGTTCGAGTTTTGTCAGGGAGATTATGGTGGTGACCCTTGCTACGAAGCGGTCTTTTCCGACCAAGGTTGGGACGGTCTACCACCTCTCTCGATATACAAGGTTGGGCTTCGGCCGTGAGCTCAGGCTTCGACGGTGAGACTTCGGCGTGAGCTCAGTCGAACGCTCAGCCGAACCGCCGAACGGTTGAAGCATGAAACCCAACGCCCCGATGGGTTACGCTACCGCTAACCCATCCTACAAATAATTGTGCCTCCCTACTTAACAATTAATTGAGATTACTTACTTACAAGCCCAAAATATGATATGGATAGTTCTATAAAATTGAGCTGCAGCCTTTGACTGATTACTGTTTACTGATCACTGAAAGGTCTCCTATCTCGACTAGGAAATTAATTTTCACGACTACTTATAGTTAATCATGTATTTCTGGCAATTTCGTGTTTATCAGCGTCCTTTGCTGCGTCCCCTACAAACCCATCACGGACTCTGGCAAATTAGGGAAGGAATTATTATTCGCTTAGAAGCGGAAGATGGACGTATTGGATGGGGAGAAATTGCTCCTTTACCTGAATTTGGTTCAGAAACATTATCGGCAGCAATATCATTTTGTCAAAGTCTCGAAAATCCCCTATCAATAACTTCAATTTTTTCTATTCCCGAACAATTTCCCGCTTGTCAATTTGCCTTTGAATCAGCTTTAGAAGATTTAAGTATAGAGAATCAATCAAGAGAATTAGAACCAAAAAACTATAGTTATTTATTACCCACTGGTGCAGCAGTATTTACCAGTCTAGATGATATTTTAGCCGCTAATAAAACTAATACTTATAAATGGAAAATTGCGGTCAATTCTCTCAAGCAAGAGTTAACCTTATTTGAAAAATTAATTGACCGATTACCCAGGAAGATTAAATTGCGTTTAGATGCCAATGGGGGACTAAGTATTGCTGAGAGTAAAATCTGGTTAAAAATTGCCGATGAATCTAAAATAATTGAATTTATCGAACAACCTTTACCCCCGTCTCACTGGTTAGAAATGTTGCAATTAAGTCAAGATTTTACCACAGGTATTGCCTTAGATGAATCCCTAGGCAATCTTCGACAAATAGAGGAATGTTATCAACGGGGATGGCGAGGAATTTTTGTGATTAAACCTGCTATTACCGGTTCAATCCAAGGGTTAAGACATCTCTGGGAAAAATATCCCTTAGATTTAGTATTTTCCTCCGTTTTAGAAACTAATATCGGCAGAAAATCCGCTTTACGTCTAGCACAAGAATACCCCAGAAAGGAGCGAGCTTTAGGTTTTGGTGTGCAACAATGGTTTAATAATAGTGACCCCAATTGGTTAGAAAAACTGTGGACGACATCAGCAAACAATTAGCATATCTCAGTCAAAAAGATTGGTTATATGGATACAATAGCCAGAAATTTTATCAATTATATCAGTCCTATTGTCGGCAATTTATCGCCGCAGATAATCCTCGATTAACTATACTGCTTGCTGAAGGCAATCCCCTTAAATTTTTAGCAATATTCTTGGCTGCCGTCAGGTCAAAAAGTTGCTTATTTTTAGCTAATCCCGACTGGAAAAATAACGAATGGCAACAGGTTTTCTCTCTGGTGCAACCCGATTATATTTTTGGTGAAAATATCAAGGTTTATCACCATAATTCTCCTCCTGTCAATCCTTTGACTAATTCTCTGATGATACCCACAGGCGGAACCTCGGGAAAAATTCGCTTTGCTATCCATAACTGGTTAACTTTAACTGCTTCTGTTAAAGGTTTCTCTGAATATTTTCAAGTCGAGCGGGTTAACTCTTTTTGCCTACTGCCCTTATATCATGTTAGTGGTTTAATGCAGTTTCTGAGAAGTTTTTTAACAGGGGGAAATTTTGCTGTTATTCCTTACCATAAAATCAAACAAAAGCGCATAAATAATCTCAATCTTCAAGATTATTTTATCTCCTTAGTCCCCAGTCAATTACAATTTTTTCTAGAAAATGATCCTCGCTGGTTAGCCAATTTTAAAACAGTTTTCCTAGGAGGTTCCCCTGCATGGCCATCTTTACTAGAAAAAGCTAGAGAATATAATATTTCCCTATCTCCCACCTATGGAATGACGGAAACTGCCTCACAAATTGTCACTCTTAAACCAGAAGATTTTCGACGAGGAAATAATAGTAGTGGACAGCTATTACCCCATGCTCAGATAAAAATTAATCCCGATAACCCGAAGATTATTATTGAAGCGAAATCTTTATTTTTAGGCTATTATCCCCATCTTAATCAAGCAAGCTACTTCGAGACCGATGATTTAGGTTACTTGGATGAAAGTAGTTATTTATATATTATTGGTCGGGATAGTCAAAAAATAATTACCGGAGGAGAAAATGTTTATCCTCTTGAGGTAGAAACTGCCATTAGACAAACTAATTTAGTTAAAGATGTGGTGGTTTTAGGGTTGCCAGATTCTCGATGGGGACAGGTAATTGTCGCTTTTTATGTACCCGTTAATTCTCAGATAAACCAGACAATTATTCAATCCCAGATTAAAGATAAATTAGTCAATTATAAACTGCCGAAACATTGGATAAAATTACCAGAGATACCAAAAAGTCGCCAGGGTAAGATTAATCGAACCACTTTAATTAAATTAGCTGAAACTTTTTTGACACCGAGTCAAGCCCCAGATGATAATTATAGCTGATCTAAACAGATACTCTAAGGAGAATCTTCAGGATAGTCGATAAATACCCGCTCTCCAACCTTAACCCCATTAAGAACCTGAGTTTTATCGCCGATGACTGGGCCAAGAGTCACTGGACGGAATTTAGGTTTATTCTCCTGGTTAGGAACTAAGACGCCGGTCTTGCCATTTTGAGTTAAAACAGCGACATTTGGTACAACTAAAGCCTGAGGAATTGAGGACCCTAAAAGAGTCAGTCTCACATTCATTCCCGACAGAAGTTTTTCCTGTCCCGTTTCAATTGCTATCTGTACCTGAAAAGAGGTGACATTATTAGTCCTGACCGCTTCTGGGGCAATCAAGCGAACTCTACCTTGAAAGACTTTTTGCGGATAGGCATCAGTACGAATTTGCACCATTTGTCCGACTTTTATTTTACTAATATCTACTTCTGAAAGTTCGGCGAGAATCTCCAATCCCGTGGCTAAAGCAACAATGGAAGTGGAAGTAGCAGAAGCACTACTAGAAGCGGAAGTAGTTGGGGTGACAAAAGCACCGATGCTGGCGTAGCGTTGAGTAATCAAGCCCGAAAAGGGAGCCACAACCACGCTATCTTGCATTTGGGATTGAACCCGCAAAACTTGAGCTTTGGCTACGGCGACTTCTGCCCTCGCTTGGGCAATTTCTTGGGGGCGGCTGCCATTTTCCAATTCTGTTAGTGCGGATTTAGCTTCAGCAACTTCGGCACGCGCCTGGGCAATTTCTTGGGGGCGGCTGCCATTTTTCAGTTTAGCTAATTGGTTGATCGCTTCTTGGCTGTTAGCGGCAGCACTCTCAGCATCGGCAGTGGCTTCATCTAGTTGATCTTGCGCGATCGCTCCATCGGCTAAAAGCTGTCGGTTCCTCTCCAGTCTAGCGATGGCGAGTCTTTCTTTGGCTTGGGCTGCTTCTAGTTGAGCTTGAGCTTGGGCAATGTCTTCAAGGCGGCTGCCCGCCAGTAATTGAGCGAGACGGGCTTCGGTTTGGCTCAAACGGGCAAGACCCTGGGCGATGTCCTCAGGGCGGCTGCCCGCCAGCAATTCAGCCAGACGGGCTTCCTGACGACTGAGGTTAGCCTGCGCTTCTATTAGTTGGGTGCGAATTTCTGTATCTTCCATGCGGGCGATAACTTGCCCTTCCTTGACCCGATCTCCTTTTTCCACAAGAAGTTCTGTCAAACGCCCGGAAGTTTTGGGACTGATATTAACGCTTTCAATCGGTCTGACTCTGCCGCTGGCTTGAATTTCTAAGGTAAGGTTCTCTTGTTTGACGGCAACCGTGAGGTGATTGATGTCTGTGGGAGCAGCGGGATGGCGCGATGTTAGGTAAACTGTAGCAGTGCTGCCGATGATGCCGACGGTGAGGATTCCCATCGTCCAGGTACGGGGGAGCTTGAGGGTAATTTTGGGGATCACTGGAACTTGCATAGTTAGGTTTTATATACTCCGCAAGGCGACAATTGGGTCTAGTCGGGCTGCCTGTCGGGCAGGGGCGACTCCGAAAAATAGTCCGATGCTTCCCGACACACCTAAAGTTAAAGCAATCACTAGAGGAGAAATGCTAGCTTTGAGGGGAGTAAAACTAGCAACGAGGATATTGCCGCCGACTCCCACAAAAGCGCCGATTGACCCCCCAAGTACCGAAAGGATAACTGCTTCAATAAGAAACTGTATGAGAATCTGGCGGCCAGATGCTCCTACTGCTTTTCGTAGTCCAATTTCTGAAGTGCGCTCACTTACAGAAATCAGCATAATATTCATGATACCAATGCCGCCGACGAAAAGAGAGATACTGGCGATCGCTACTAAGAATAAAGTCAGGGCGCTGGCAATCCGGTCGGCAGTTGCTGACAAATCTTTTTGAGTTTGTATGCTAAAGTCATAAGCCTGATGGCGCTGTCGCAGTAGATTTCTTACTTGAAATAGGGCGGCTTCTACTCTGGTTTTATCTCGTGCTGAAAAGGAAATAAAGGATAGTTCTATACCAGCAGAAGAGTTTCTTCCAGTCAGGCGATTAGCCATTGTAGTAACTGGTATCATGGCAACATCATCTAAATTGGTTCCTAATACTGAACCTTTCGGTTTCATCACTCCAATAACGCGAAAATCAATATTTCTAATCCGCACGTATTGATTTAGAGGATTTTCTTGGTTAAATAATTTTGTTGCCAATTCTGGCCCTAAAGTCACGACTAAATTATTGCTTTCAATATCTGATTCATTCAAAAATCGCCCCTTAGCTACATCAAAATTTCGCACCGAGAGATATTCCGGTGTGGTGCCAATAGCACGAGTCTCAAAGGTTTTACTGCCGTAATTTGCAACTTCGGTCGATTGAATTTCAGGAGCAACTTCTGACACGGCCGGCACTTGAGTGGCAATCGCCCTAGCGTCTTCTAATACTAAACTTCTCGGTTTTTGATAAGTAGTCCCCCAACCATCGCTGACATCAGGGACGACAAATAAAACATTAGTTCCCAAGGATTGAAACTGCTGGGCCGCTAAATTTTCTGTTCCCTGACCAATTCCAAATAAGGTGATGACGGAAGCATTGCCCACAATAATTCCTAGCATAGTCAGGCTACTACGCAGTTTATTTTTGAGGAGATTTTGACTGGCAATTTGCCAATAATCAAAAATTTTCATTGGTTCCCTCCTGATTCAGTTTGACGGCGGAATTTTAGATTAATTAGGGCTTGAATTAAACGCCATACCATCAAGCCAAAAATGGCAAGCAGAAAAGTTGAAGTAGCAAAAGCTTTTAATTCTTCTAAACCCAAAATAGGAGGCCAATGCCAAAGCTTAGAAGTAATTGAAACTACTGCTTGGGGATACTTGAGTGATTCTTGCCAGAAGAGAGGAAAAATGAACCAAAGAAAATATCCCCAAATAGAAAAACTAAGGAAAGTATATAAAGTTAAAATTATCAAAATTATGGGAGGCCAAGGTAAAGGTTTTACTGGACGTTTCCTGAATTTATTCAAGAAATAATGAGAAATGCGTAAAGGTTGCGCTGCTAAATTTGTCACCCCCAAAGCATCAGCAAGGAACCAATAGCCATCAAACTTAAAGACTGGATTGAGGGTAAATAGACAACTGCCCACAATCATCAAGAGAGCGAGTTTAAAGGCGAGTAAATCAGTAAATTTATAGATTATAACATAAACAGCAGCAACTACCAACTGGAAAAATACGCCGCCGATATCGACAATTACTCTTTGCCAACGCTTGAGTCGCCAAGCGGAACTAACATCACTATAAAAAGCTGGCCAAATCAGATAGAAAGTAAACCCAATATCACTGGGTTCACTACCATAACGGCTACAGGCACTCGCATGACCTAATTCATGAATTATCAAGGAAAATAGAAATAGTAAATAGCCCCAGAACAAGCCATCTGGTGTAACTTCTAGCTTAAAATCATTATGGGGAGCAATAGCAACGGCTAGTGCCATGAAACCTAGCAAAAAATAGACACTAATTTTAGAAAAGGCAAAAGAAAGAGAAGCTGCGATGGGACGAACCCAACTTTTCGGCAGTAGGGGAAATCGGAAGAAAAATTCTGACCGCTTTGACTTAGGATTGCGCTCAATTTCATGAATTTGTCCTAGTACTTTATGATAAGCCGCTTCAACTTGAGCGGGCGATACCTGCTGTCCTTTTTTATTAAGATCTTCAGCCACTGACTCGAAGGAAACCCCCAAGCTGTGCTGTTCCAAAAGGTAATAGGAAGTAGATGACAGTCTAATATAGGTGGGATTTGTTCCCACTGCTAATAGATAAACTGGACGACCTTCAGATGTATCAACTATCAGTCGTTCTTGAATTCCCTGGATGTCTGGCAATTTGTTCATAGTTGGTGCAAGTTTTCCCTGATTTCCCTATAAAATAGTCTGTCTGCTCAGTTGATGCCAAACATTAGCGGCTTTCATCACGAAGGTGCTAGTTATGGTGCGGCTGCCATAGGAAAGAATTTGATAAACTTGACCAGTAGCACGCCCCACTTCCATGCGAATAAATTGACAATTTTCCCAAGCTTTATCTGGTTGCCGACAACTTTGCAGAAATGACAAAGCTGGAGTAGCTAAATTGTTATTCTCCTCACCTCCCCCCAGCTTGGCGACAGCCGCCAATCCTAACAAAGATAGGGCTGTACTAAGGGAATCACTATCCTCTGTCAGTCCCCAACCTCCATCAGAATGTTGCTGAGTTTTCAAAAAGTTCGAGGCGCGGGAAATCGCCGGTGAATCCGGTTTAGTAGCGGCTAACAATCTCAAGCAGACGTAAGTGCCATAATAGGGACCGTGATACCAACTACTCAACCAACTACCGTCAGCCTGTTGTTGAGATTCTAAATAGGTAATTCCCTGTTTAATTTGATCAGAAAAACGTTGTGAATCGTACAACCAAAGAGCATAGACTAAATTAGCAATTACATCGGTATCAGGTCCAGTTCCCCAAGCCTCTTTTGCCCACTTAGCTTGGTTTTCTTGTTCTGGAGTCCGCTGATTTTTGGGGATAATCCAGGTTTCAAAACTACCATCAGGATAGGCACAATCTTCTAAAAGAAATTTCAAAGGAGTTTCGCAGAATTTTACAATTTCTGCGGTATGATCCAAACGTAATAAAACCTGCATTATCTGTGCTAAATCATCGGCATCGGGTGACAATTCTGGCAAATCAGGAAAATAACTCCACCCCCCAATTCCTGTTGTTCGCTGACAGTTCAGGAGATAGTTTACTTCTTCTTTTAGTAACGGCTGGAGTAACCCGCCTAACTGTTCATCGACATCACATAAAGCATCGGCAATTAATGCTCTTTGAAACACATCTCCATACTGGTATTCTTGAGAAGAACTAAATCCTTGCTCTTGGGCAAATACCATGATGTGTCTAGCTTCCCCAAAGCCTAACTGCCACTGTTTGATAATAAAATTCAACCCATCCCAGGCGAGTTGTTGCCATTCACTTGCAGCCAGAGGCGGGGTTAAAGTAAATTTCGGCTGTTTTTTAGCACGTTCTAGGTTTTTCTGGACGATGCCAGCTATGTCTTCAATTAATGTCTGACATTTGTGCCGTAGTTTTGAGGTCACATTCCACCAGAGTAGTTCTGGCAATTCTTCTTTTAATATTTCTGCCTGATCAAGATATTTTAAGGCAAGTTCTAAGACATAATTAGCATGTCCTTGATAATAAATTTTATGATTTAATTTTTTTCGTAATTCTTCTAATTCTTCCTGGCTGTATTGGTGCGGTGATTTATCTATTAGGCGAGACAGCAATAAAGAGGGAATTCCAGTTTGTAAATCTTCTTTCCAGTCAAAAAGATCGTCGAGCATTTGAACAGCGACATAAAAATTACTAATCGATTCTCCCAAAGAGTCTAAGTAAGTATCATCTTCAGCTAATTCTACCAAGCCGGCAATCGCAGTTTTAGCCACTCCGGTTTTATCCTTAATACTTTGAATGGCAACTGATTCTGTATATTCACTCCAAGTACGTTTTCCTGAAATAAAATCATTTTCCTCAAGACAAGCTTGAGTGTATTGAGATAAATAACCTCGAAACCTTTGCCAGAAAGTTGTATTAGGCGGAAATATTTGATAAAGTAAATGATAGGATTCAAATTGCCTTGCTTGCATTCCTAGTACACTAGCTATATTTATACCGCTAGATGCTTGATCTATTACTTCATCACACAACACAACAGAATTAGCAAAAAACTGACTGGCTAGAGCCAATATCCTAATGTCATCAATCTCTAAAGTAGGAAAGGCTTTGATAAATAAATAGATAAAAAAACCTTGCTGATCTATAGCTATTTGCGGGTTATCATCTAAATTATTTCTTAGCAGCTTTTCTGTCCATAAAGCCTGTAATCGATATTTTTCCTTGGCTATTATCTCAATTGCTCCTTGAAATTCTAACATCAAAGTTTCTAAATCATTCATATTCACCATCCTAATTAGATAAAAAACAGAATAGCTTAATTGGGGTTAAGAGTAATCTTTATCTGTTGCTGTACTCTTTAATCACTCTCCCTAAAGTAAGCTATTCTAAATCAAACAATTTACAACAATTTTACAATTTGGGAGCATCTCACCTTTGTAACCCCTAAATCAGGTTTTATGTCAAACTATTTTGAAAGCCTTACTAAAAACCAGTTTTATGGACAAGTATAATTACTCACTTGCATAAATGAGATGATCCCTACAATTTACAATTTGTTAGCTAATTGCAGTTTTTAGTCCCAACGAATGTAAATTTCTCCTGGAGTTATGCGAATTTCTCCTCCAGCTACTGCTAGTTCGTTTACTGGTGATGCAGCTAACTCAAGGCGTTTTTCCAGTTCTTCAACATCAATTTCGTCGAGATTCAAGTTCTCGATTTCAGGCTGAATCTTTTTAGTTTCTTCATCCATGATGGTATTCTCCTTTTAGTTGGATTAAGTTCACTTAAACAATTGGGTCGAGAAAGATAACTCTCCCTAGGCACAGCTTGACAGATAAAGACCGTTTATACAGGACACAAAAGCTCCTGTCTTTCTTCTACTTCCGTACCAGCCACATGATCTAATCGGAATTTTCAGATGTTAGTTACGACTGTTAAAAATTAGTATCAGTTGCCTAGTTTTTCTGTTTCTGAGAAGGGTAAGAGGCGATTGGCTTTGCACCCCCCTTTAACCTTGACCATCAATTTAGCATATTTTCTCGGCATTAACTGAAACGTAATATAATTAACTGAAACTTAATATAATTAACTAAAACTTAAGATAATTATCTAAAACTTAATAAATATTAATAACACACCTAATGATTAGAACTTTGGCTTTTCTGGAATTTGTGTGATAATCAGTGCTTATCATTCGTAGGAGTCTTGCTAGGCAAGGTTTTGAAGACTATATTTCTGGAAAATTATCCCTATTCTTCTGCTCTGCACACAGAAACGGGAAAAACCAGATATAGTTATTTCAAAAATGAATGTTAAGTAGGTGGGTGGAATTAAATATAAGATGAACGTAGGTTGGGCTGAAGCATGAAACCCAACGCCCCGATGGGTTACGCTACCGCTAACCCATCCTACAAATGATTGTGCCTCCCTACTTAAAAGTTGATAGCTATCTTGCTAAAGATTGACCGCTCAGGCAATAATGGGAAGGTTTATCATGCCCATTAAAGAATGCTCAACGCTTTTATTTGGCTACCGATTATAGGGGCGATACTGATTGCCTACACGCCTCTAGAGGCGAAAAAAGTGCGAGGATTAGCTCTAACTCTTTCTGTCGTTCTCTTACTGCTTAATATTCTCCTTGGCTGGCAATTTGACCCTAGTAACCCGCAAATGCAGTTCACGGTTAATCTGCCTTGGATTAATTTCCTCGGTTTCAATTATGCCCTCGGTGTTGATGGATTGTCATTCTCATTACTTTTTCTTAACAGCATCTTGACAATAATTGCTCTTTATGCTAGTGGCACAGAGGTTAACCGTCCGAAATTTTACTATTCTCTGCTCTTGTTACTCAATGCCGGAGTAGCGGGGGCCTTTCTAGCGCAGGATTTACTGTTATTTTTCCTATTTTACGAATTAGAAATCGTCCCGCTTTACTTTCTCATTGCCATTTGGGGGGGTCAAAGACGCGGTTATGCGGGCATGAAATTTTTATTATACACGGCAATTTCAGGCTTTTTAGTGCTAATCTCTTTCCTTGGCTTAGTTTGGCTAACTGGTGCTAATAATTTCGCCTATAACCCCCTTTTATCGAACAATTTAGACGTTAAAACCCAATTACTGCTCCTCATCCCCCTTCTGATTGGATTAGCCATCAAAATCCCGATTTTTCCCTTTCATACTTGGCTACCGGATGCCCACGTCGAAGCATCTACCCCCGTTTCTGTGCTTTTAGCGGGAATATTACTCAAATTAGGAACCTATGGACTGCTGCGCTTTGGAGTCGGTTTATTCCTCGATGCTTGGGTGACTCTCGCCCCTTGGTTAGCAACAATAGCAGCTATCAGCGCCCTCTACGGGGCCAGTTGCGCTATTGCCCAAAAGGATATGAAAAAAGTGGTCGCCTATTCTTCCATTTCCCACATGGCCTATATTTTACTAGCGGCGGCGGCCACCACCAGATTAAGCATCACTGCGGCGATTTTGCAGATGATTAGTCACGGTTTAATTTCCGCTTTGTTATTTTTGTTGGTGGGAGTAGTGTATAAAAAAACCGGCAGCCGGGATGTGGATTATCTACGCGGTTTATTAAATCCAGAAAGAGGTTTACCAATCACGGGAATGTTAATGATTTTAGCGGCCATGGCCAGCGCCGGCATCCCCGGAATGGTGGGATTTATCGCCGAATTTTTGGTCTTTCGTGGCAGTTTCCCGATTTTTCCGATACAAACGCTCTTATGTTTGGTTGCTAGTGGTTTAACCGCAGTATATTTTCTCCTGATGATTAATCGGGTTTTCTTTGGTCGTTTAACCCCTGAATTATCGCGCATTCCTCGCAGTACCTGGCCCGAAAGATTTCCCGAAATTGCTTTGGCTTTATTTATTATTGTTTTGGGATTACAACCGAGTTGGATGATTCACTGGACTGAAAACCAAGCATCAGTGTTATTAACCGGCACGGCAATCAGTCAAAGGCAATCATAGAAACCTTTTCCGGAATTTTTCAAACCTAGACCGAAACTAACTTGTGGATAGGAGCCGAAACGTCAAAAATTTTTGGCCTTGCGGAGGGAATTAACCGTTAAAACCACCTGTTCCCCCACCAGTTCAATTTCTTCTAAAGTATTAAAACGACTCAACCCGAAGCGCAGGGAAGCATAAGCAAGAGATTCGGGGCGACCCAAGGCAGTTAAAACGTGAGAGGGGGCGGTATGGCTAGAAGAACAGGCAGAACCGGAGGAAAGCGCCACTATTGGCTGTAATCCTAACAATAACGCCGCACCGTCCACCCCTTCAATACTAATATTCAAATTTCCCGCTAATCTTTGGCTAGGATGACCATTGAGATAAATTCTGTCTAATTGACTGATAATCTCCCATAAACGGGCTTTTAACTGATTTAAGTAGCCGGTATCTTCTTCAATCGCTTTGATGCCCAATTCTACCGCCTTGGCAAAACCGACAATTTGTGGTGTAAACAGTGTCCCCGATCGCAGTCCTTTTTCCTGGCCTCCCCCTTGAATTTGAGCGGCGAGACGGACTCCGGGGTTTCGGCGCCGGACGTACAGCGCACCGATTCCCTTTGGTCCGTGGACTTTGTGGGCAGTTAAGGACATTAGATCTATATTCATTTCCTCCACATCTAGGGGAATTTTCCCGATTGCTTGGGCTGCGTCCGTATGAAAAAGCACCTGATACTGGCGACAAATCGCCCCAATTGCCGCTAAAGGTTGAATCACCCCAATCTCGTTGTTAGCGGCCATAATTGACAGCAAAATCGTGTCAGGACGTAAAGATTTTTCTAATAATTCCAAGTCAATTAGGCCATCAGCCCCGACGGGTAAAATTGTCACCTCAAAACCCAATTTTTCCAGATAATGACAGGGATCTAAAACGGCCCGATGTTCTGTCATCACCGTAACTATATGCCGTCCCTTGGCGAAATAAGCTTCGGCAACCCCTTTGATAGCCAGGTTATTGGCCTCTGTTGCTCCACTGGTAAAAATAATTTCTTCGGGGCTACTATTAATAGCAGCGGCGATTGTTTCTCGTGCCTGTTTAACCGCGGCCTCGGCTGTCCAACCATAGACATGATTAATACTACTGGCATTACCAAAGTGTTCGGTAAAATAGGGCAACATCGCCGCCAGAACTTGCGGATCTAGGGGTGTCGTGGCGTGGCAATCTAGATAAATCGGCTTTTGAGACATATTTTTGGCGTGTGGGGGAGCAGGAAGGTCTTGTCTATGATGGAATTGATTAGTTGGGTAGATGGGATAAATGGGACTTTTGCAGAAGGCAAGTTCTCCGACCCTGTAATTAATTATAGGATTGGCCACTAGAAACGGTCTTAAGATTATAGATAAAGATGATTTGCAAGAACTGAAAGAAACCATCAAGGAAGAAATGAGTGAATGGCTGGAAACCCTAAAGCGATACGATGACCCATTGAGTTAAGATATGTCGGATGTTTGGTGATTTTAACCGAGGGGCAATCCCCCAACCTCTGGCTGAGAAGCTATAATATTATGGTCAGGACAAAAGACGAGCGAAACAATGGAAACAATAGAATTAGAAAGCTGCCAGTCGATTCTTAAGGCTGGTAAAACGACGACAGAAAGAGCTTTACAATTGTTTGACGCTCTCGAACCCGTGAGTTTAGACTTTATGCTCGGTGTTTGGCAAGGTTCTGGACTTGAGACAAATCACCCCATGGATGGTTTATTAGAGGCATCTAATTGGTATGGTAAAGAATTTGTTGATACTGAGAATGTCCACCCCCTGTTATTTTTAGATGGTCAGGGAAAAATTTTTAAGGTGGCACCCAATCCCACGGCCATGAACTGGATTTTGAAGCTGCCGATACTGAAAAATAATTCTCTGAAACCTTTACTGATGCTGACCAACTCCTTGCTGAAAACGCAGACAAGTCAGGCTAGACTGCGAATGATGGAATATCGGGGCAAAGTCAGCGCCACGATGATTTATGATTATTTGCCGATTAATGACTCTTTTCGGAAAGTAGATGATAATACGGTGCTGGGAATTATGGATTTTAAAAACTTTCCCCAGCCTTTCTTTTTTGTTCTCAAGCGATGTCAAAAACATTTTAATTCTTGAGGTTGGATTTGAAATTGTTCGCGCTCGTCTAGTTGCCAAGCTTGTAAATCGATCGCTCGCCCTGAAACTACGGAGACAATTACATAAGTATATCCTGACCAGGCTAATTGGCGATCAATTTCCGAGGGAATGGCGGCATGATCGGGATGGGAATGATAGATACCAATAATTTCTAGCTGGTTTTCCCGGGCCGATTTTTGAGCTTGTAAAAGCACTTCTGGGGCAATACTAAATCGGTTTTTTCTATTGCCTGACCAGTTATTTTCTGTTGCTTGTATGCTGATAACTTCGGCTGCTGTCTCGGTAATTTTTCCTAGGAGTAACCCACAACATTCTTCGGGATAGGTGGATTCTGCGTGGGTGAAAATAGACTGGTAAATTTTTTCTGTAATCAGGATCATAGGGTGGAGTAAGCGGGTCTCAAATGCTATGGACAACAGGGTAAACGCATCTCAATTTTGGCCAACCATTTTCTTGCTTCTGGCTGGCTATTTTGTCACCCGCCAACTGAGTTTAAGATTAACCCAAAAGTTCCAAACCGTGACGATAGCGATGGCGATGAAGTTAGCTAGATAGCGATTAATTCCTAAACCGTTAAAGAGAAGGTTGAGCAGCAGTACGTTTAAAATTAAACCGGCTAAACAGATCAAATTGAACTTGAAAAATCTTTTCCAGCGTTTATTCCAACCCCGTTGACGAGCGGATAAATCGCCAAAAGTCCAGCGATCATTCCAGATAAAATTATTAATAATTGCTAATTCGGCGGCGATGATTTTACTGCGGGTTAATCCCCAACCCAAAGCGGCGGGATCACTGAGAAGATAGAGGAAAGCCATATCGACAAAAACCCCGGTTAATCCCACTAAACCGAAGCGAATAAATCTATCTAAAGGTAGATTGACAATTGCATCTAAAAACCTTAATGGCCTTTGAGAGCGCAAACGCAGCAGATGGAAGATATATTCTAGCCATTGTTTCCAAGTTACCTTACTTTCCCCCTCTAGCCGCTCTTGGAAGACATAACCCACTTCTCCGATGGTTTCGATGCGGCCTTTGCCGATGACTTCTAGTAAAATTTTGTAACCGGTGGGATTGAGAATCAGACCGGCGATCGCTTGACGGCGGACCATAAAGTAACCGCTCATGGGATCGGAGACGCGACCGACCACCTCTGGCAGTAGAATTAAACCAAGAATTTGAGCGCCGCGGGAGAGAAATCTTCGCAGCAGATTCCACTCGCTCACTCCTCCCCCTTCGACGTGACGACTAGCAAGAGCTAAATCGGCTCCTTTTTCGATAGTTTCGAGGAGATTATAGAGAATTTCGGGGGGATGTTGCAAATCTCCATCGATTACTGCTAGTATCTCACCCCTTGACCCTTGCCAACCCCGCACCACTGCGGACGCTAATCCTTTTTCTCCCTGACGACGCATCACCCGCAGTTGCGGGTAATCTGGGGTTAATTTGCTGGCTAATTCCCAAGTGCGATCAGGACTGTCATCATCGACGATAATTAGTTCATACTGATCGGGAATTTTTTGATCGAGTAATTGACTGAGATTCTCGACTAGGGGAATAACGTTATCTCGCTCGTTATAAGTGGGAATAACTAGAGATAATTTGAGTAATTGCGGCGAATCTCTGAGAATATAACTATTATTGCCAATAATTCCTTCAATTTGCTCTAAAAAAGGAATTTGCAAAGAGCCGACGGGGGTGGTTAAAAAGGGATAGGGTGGACAGTTGGTCACTCGCTTACACTCACAGACTAAAACAGGTTTAGAGACGCACAGTTTACCCGCAAATTTGAGCTAACTACTGGCGATGCGGAATCCTAATACACTATAGCGATTATCGGGGCTAAATTGGCCCCGACTAGCGGAGCGACATTCCCTCAATTCTGTCCCCCAACCACCTCCACGCAGGACGCGATAACGATTGCCGGTGCTATTAGGATCGGCCGGCCATACTTGGTCATCGTTGGGAGCATTTTTATAGTTGCGATGCCAAGGATCGGCACACCATTCGTATAAACTGCCATGTAAATCGTATAATCCGAAGGCATTTGGGGGAAAACTGCCTACAGGCGTGGTTTTAGCTCGAAATTCGCTCTCTCTTTCCACTGCGTAGGGAAATTTAATGGCATAGTAGTTAGCGAATTCACTGGTAAGGGTGGCACCAAAGTAGAAGGGTGTGGTGGTGCCGGCACGACAAGCATATTCCCATTGTGCCTCGCTTGGGAGCCGATAGTTTCTGCCGGTGGCCCTGGCAAGTCGATCGCAAAACTCGATCGCATCATACCAAGAGATGCTATCGACGGGTAGGTTATCCCCTTGGAAGTGGGAGGGATTGGGGTTTAAATCGCGGTTAATTTTGGGCAGATTAGCGACAATTTGCCATTGTTTTTGGGTTATCGGGTATTTACTCAGGTAAAAACTGTTCACCTTGACTAAGCGCTGGGGTTTATCACTACCGGTAAAGTCTCCTTTTTCTCCGTCCGGTGTCCCCATGATAAAAGTGCCAGCAGGGATAGCAATCATCTCTAATCCCGCAAGAGTTTCGCTGTAGTATTCGGCACTGCGGGAATTGCGCTCGATCACGAAACCGCTAGGATCGAGAGTGACGGTTTCAAAGGAAAAGCTTTGTCGGGGGGGAAAAGAGGAATTTTGGGGGGGTTGCGGGGGGATGATTGCTGTAGCGGTGGAGGGGGAAAAAATATTTTTTCTATCTAGAATCGCTGCCAGGCCGACTCCTGCACCGATCAGACTGATCCACTGGCAAAATTTACGTCTGTTTACTTTAATCATCCCGATTTTTCTGTCATTATCACCCTATCCATTATACCATGAAATTCTGACTATTATTTGGTCACTGTCACTTGTCCTTAATAATCGATGCCCAGCTTTTTGACTGTCCATAAACATTGGTTGATTGCAGCAATTATCACCTTTTTAGGTGCTTTTTTGCGAATCCATAATTATGATTCTTTGCCTCCAGATAATTGGACTGCTGACGAATATGCTTTTGCTTGGAGTGGCATGAGTTTATTACAAACGGGTATCCCCACCAGTTGGTCATGGTTAAGTCCGACGGATAATTTTCCTACAGTGGTTTGGGAAGCGAAAAATATCCGTTATCGTTTGGTGACTCCCTGGTTTGATCATCCTCCTTTATTTGGTTTATTGGTGGGTTTATTTGCTCTTTTAGGAGGAGCAAAGACTTTTTTTGATTGCAGTTTAACTATTATTAGAGTCCCTTCTTTACTCTTAGGTATTGCTGCGATAGTTTTGGTCTATTTACTCGCTCTCAAGTTGAGTAATCTATCGATCGCTATAATCGCTAGTTTAATTTATGCCACCAATCCTAATACAGTTTTTCTCTCTCGGTTAGCTATTAGTGAAAATTTAATGATTGTTTTGTGCTTATTGGTTGTCTTACTTTATTGGCAATACTATCAAACTAAGCAGAAAAAATATCTCTACATCGCCGCTTGTTTAGCTGGTTTAGCCTGTTTAGTCAAAGTAACAGCTATTTATTTAGTAGTATTATTAATTGTCCTCTTGATTTACGAAAAACAAGGACGAGAGGCCATTTATATAACTGCGATCGGTGCTTTCTTTTTCTCTCTCTATTTTCTCTACGGTGCCATCTATGACTACGATTTCTTTCGTAAGATATTTCAAGAGCAATCCCTGCGTTTTGAGGACTTTAACTTTGTCAAATATCTAACCACTCCTACGGTATTTTTCGAGGATGGTTGGTTAATTTTTAGCTGGTTAACCCTCTTACCCTTTCTCAGAAAAAATCCCGCTAGTCCCCAAGTTAGATTACTCGCTTTACCGGTAATCCTCTACACCTTAATTTTAGTTGCCACGGGAGCGCAAAGTCACTTTTTTACTTGGTATATGATTCCTTTTTATCCGTTTATGTTTATTATTCTAGGCATCTTTCTCGATGATTTTCGCCAAGAAACGGACGGATTAACTGCCTCAATTATTTTTATCTTTCTGGGAGTTTGGTCGATTCATCTCAACTTGACAGCATGGATCTTATCTTCTCCCTACGGTCGCTATTATTTTATGATCGGTACGGCGGCAATTCTGGGAGTATTCTATCTCAAGGATATCTTTGGTTTCTTTAAAAAATTCTGGATTGATCGCTTTACTTTCCTGTTATTCTTGGCGCTGCTGGCAGCTAATATTAATGTGGTATTAACCTATAAGTTTTCTGGTTAAAACTTAGCAAGAAGGGAACCCTAAAAGGGATAAATTGGCCTGGGAATCGAGAGTAAACTTAACTAGGATCACTGACTTGAAAGAGGGTGTAGGGTGTGGGGTGTGGGGTGTAGGAAAGGAAACCTCTTTCATCTGTGGGGGTGAAAATTTTTTCATCAGGACTGACTCAGGAATAACTTATTCTTGGCCAGTTCCAGCCAATGTTAAATTTATTAATAGACTGTACTGCATTTAAACTGCGTATTGAGAATTTTAGTACAAATGCTCAAACTCCTTTTCCCCGCTCATAGACAGTCTTAACGAGTAATTTAGATAGTTAACAGTATAGACTCTTTAACCGATTGTCCCCTAACCTTTTCCACTGAACTAATAAATGTCGATCGATTTTCGCAATCTTAATACACTTTGGGGTTCTATTTTAGTCGAAACATTGGCCCGTTTGGGATTGAAGATAGGGGTGGTTTCTCCCGGATCGCGATCGACTCCCTTAACGGTAGCCTTGGCAAGACATCCTCAGATTGAAGCTATTCCCATTTTAGACGAGCGCTCGGCCGCTTTTTTTGCCCTGGGATTAGCCAAACAATTATATCAACCGGTGGTTTTAGTCTGCACTTCCGGCACTGCCACGGCTAATTTTTATCCCGCAGTCATTGAAGCAAAAGAAAGTCATGTCCCTTTATTAATTCTAACCGCCGATCGCCCCCCAGAATTGCGTCATGCTCATGCTGGTCAAACTATCGATCAAGTCAAACTCTACGGTAATTATCCCAACTGGCAAGCGGAAATTAGCTGTCCTAGTGCCAATCTCGATCGTTTACGCTATCTCCGTCAAACTATCATCCACGCGTGGTGGCGCTGTCTCGATCCTGTCCCCGGAGTGGTGCATCTCAACTTACCATTTCGGGATCCCCTCGCACCAACTCCCGATCTAGAAATTAACAATTTAGAGGCTAATTTTGACCAAGAAGCTTTTTTTAGCCATATATCTCGGCAAAATATCGCCATTAACCACTCAATTCTCGAAATTCCTTCTTTACCCTCCAAAGGAATTATCATCGCGGGATTAGCTTCCCCGCAAAACCCTGAAAGTTACTGTCAGGCGATCGCTAATTTAGCTGGATCGCAACAATATCCCGTCTTAGCAGAAGCTTTATCTCCTCTACGAAACTATGCAGGGTTAAATCCCCATCTGATCACCACCTATGATTTATTATTGCGGAATCCTGCCCTTAGAACCCAATTAACCCCCGATGTTGTCCTACAAATTGGCGAATTACCCACCAGCAAAGAATTACGGACCTGGTTAGAAGAAATCGACTGTCCGCGTTGGATTATCGATCCCCATCCCGATAATTACGATCCTCTACAGGGAAAAACCAGACATCTCAGGGTAAATATCGAGCAATTAGGGGATTTATTCCCAGATAAAACCGATAATAATCGAGAATATCGGCAATTATGGCACAAATTCGACCAGCAAGCCAGATTAACTATCGATCGCCTTTTGGCAGCAGAAACTAAACTGATTGAAGGGAAAATCCCCTGGCTGCTCTCCCAATACCTCCCCCCCCGCACCCCGATCTTTATCTCTAATAGTATGCCTGTTCGCTATGCCGAATTTTTTAACCCGCCTAGCGATCGCCAAATTCGTCCCTATTTTAATCGCGGGGCCAATGGCATCGACGGCAACCTCTCCACTGCTATAGGAATAGCTTATAAAAATGTCCCTAGTCTGCTATTAACGGGAGATTTAGCCCTATTACACGACACAAATGGTTTTTTAATCAAAAAATATTTTGTTGGCTCCTTGACCATAATTTTAATCAATAACAAGGGGGGAGGCATTTTCCAGATGTTGCCGATCGCCAAATTTGACCCTCCCTTTGAAGAATTTTTTGCCACTCCCCAAAATATCGACTTTTGCCAACTCTGTCACACCTACGGTATCGATTACCATTTAATCAGCGATTGGACTGATTTTCAGGAAAAAATCGCAGTTTTACCAGAATCAGGGATAAGATTACTAGAAATATCCTGCGATCGAGCTTTTAATACTCAATGGTTCCTCAGTAATTATGTGTAGGGTGTAGGGTGTGGGGTGTGGGGTGTGGGGAAGTGGGGAAGTGGGGAGAATAAAGCTGCCTATTGCAAGAGTGCCTATCCTGATATGTAGCATATACTCAACGGATTTAGTATTAATTCCCTTTTTCGAGAAAGTCAATACAATGGGTGGAAAGCGAGTTAAAAGGGTTCGATGAATCGACAAAGACGGCAAAAATCAAGACAATTTTCTCCCCCCAGATATTCTATCTTTCCCCCGGAACAATGGCGATCGGGAGTGACTTCTTTGGTGATTAGCTTGGTCTTGTCCCTACTGATTTTAAAACTGAATACCTCTAGTCTCTCCACTGCCACCATAAATATTTTTAATCCCTCCACTGTGGGGGAGAATTTAGCCGGTAAGAGCCTAGATGAGTTAGAAAAGCAGAAAATCGCCGAATTTTTGCAAATTGCCCCGCCAGAAACCGAATTAACCCTCGATCGCACTCCTTTGTTTATTCTCCACGATACAGCTTGGAGTATGACTGCGGGTAACATCGAAGAACAGAAAAAATATGCTCGCGGTCCGATGAAATTGGGTCCCAATGTTTACATCCCCCGCAAACCGAATTCCAGGGATAGAGATATTTTAGACTCGATCGCCCGGCCTTTTTTTGAGCGTCACCGTCCCACTGCCACTTTTTATGAACAAGCGGCCGAAATGCTGCCCGCAGACACCAGAGATCAATTAGTGCGTCAACTGTGGCAACTTACCCCAGAAACTATCCGCGTCAAGGGTTTTGCGCTTGCTTTAGCGGATGTTCCTTTGAGTACGCGATCGGCCCCTGAGTTAGAAAAAAGAGCAAGAATTTGGTTAAATACGCCTTCAGAAGCCGTCTTTAGGCGTTTAGTCAAACAACATCCCATAAATTACTTTGATGGGGCAAAAAGCACCGCATTATGGGCAACAGAAGCGATTTGTCAGCAGCTATCTCACCCTAATTGCGATCGCTTGCAGCCGGTTTTTGCCGAAAGAAATCGTCGGGTTATCTCCAGCGTTAACATTGAACTGGTACAGGCGCCGGGATCCCACTGTTTGACCAAAGGACGCTTGCAAACCCTCCCCGGTTACAGCGATTTTCAATACCAACAAACGGCGAAATATTATCTCCTCGCAGCCTTACAAACGGGACAATTACCGCAAATTGTCAGCCATTTTGCCGTGGATAGTTTTCTGATTAATCAAGGAAAATATCCCCATTGTGACCCCCGGGGTTTTGATCTACAACGTCTCTACAATCTCATCAGTCAAGCTTTGGATTATGACCCCGGCACTGTTTATGGTATCGTTCCCCGTTACGGCACAAATATTCTAGCCGGTGATAATATTTGGTGGCATAATCGAGTTTTTGATGCGGCCAATTTATCCACAACTTTAAATTAGACCTGATCATTTAGAAATGTCCACTTCTCCCAAAGCTTCTAGATAGGTAATCGCCGCTTCTAAAGGAGAATCGTAGCCATAGGAAAACTCCTCAAACCAGCGTCCTTCCTCCGATTTGGCATCTAATTTATCTAACCATTGCTTCGCCTTTCTAGTTAAAGCTTCTCGCTTGCGCTGCTGTTTTAATAGCGCTGCTTTTTCTTTTTCCGCTGCCTCCTGTTGTTCCCTTTCTTGGTTTTCTAAGGCTAAAGCTTTTAAAAGCGCATCGGTAGCAGAATCGCCAGCATAATTAACCTTAAATTCGGCTGGGTAACGATCTTTTTCTTGGCGAGAAGAAGGGGACGGCATCGGTTTTTCCTGATCCCGTTTCTGGTATTCTGCCTTCATTTGTGCCAGTAAATCTTCTATTTCTCCCATAATGGTCAAGTTAGAAAGTAAAAAGTTAAAAAGATAATTGCTCTGATTGCCTCTGCCTTAATAACTAAGTAGCTGGTTATAATTAAATTGAAGATGGATCCCCCCTTAATCCCCCCTTGATAAGGGGGGTGTCTGACAGTTTTTAACACCTAACTACTTAATAATGGGTTTCCTTATTTTTCCAAACGCACTAGATACCATTGTAAATAACCCTCCTCACCCAGGTCTAACTCGCAGTAATTATCGCGCAGATAGAGAGCTTTTTCCTCAAAACTAGAGAATTTCGCCAATTGTCGGGGACAAATCTCTGGTTTTGCGGTGATTAAATCTTTTAACTTATCCCGCAACTGGTCGGGAGTCTGGAATTGTTCAGGTTGATCGGCCTCAAGGACAAGAAAATAGTCCCCTTGATACATAATAGAATCGGGCATCGCTGTTTGATAGTCTCAGTAGGAAAATTTTTTGGCTATCTTTATCACTTTATCGCCTCAAAGCTCGATCAAAACCACCACTATGACAGACCATCTCACCAATCCCTTTCTCAGTCTCCCTTACGAAAGCGCCATGCAGGACTTGGGGGACCAATACTACGATCAAGTTGCAGCCGCGGATTTTCCCAGTCATATCCTTCGTTTTCGCAATGATGCTTTATTACCTTTGGTGGGAATTCAGCCAGAATTAACCTTAGATGAGCATTTTATCGAGGCTTTTGGTAAATTTCAATCCCTGACCCCCTTTTTGGCCCTGCGTTATCATGGTTATCAATTTGGCGAGTATAATCCTTTTTTAGGGGATGGTCGCGGTTTTCTCTACGGTCAAGTTAGGGGTATTGATGGCAAATTATACGATTTTGGTACGAAAGGATCGGGACGGACCCCCTATTCCCGTCATGCTGACGGTAGGTTAACTCTCAAGGGTGGAGTTAGAGAAGTCTTAGCCGGGGAAGCTTTACGCAGTTTAGGGGTGAATACCTCTCGCTGTCTGAGTTTGGTGGAAACGGGGGAATCCCTCTGGCGCGGCGATGAACCTTCCCCGACGCGATCTTCGGTGATGATTCGAGTTAGTAATTCTCATATTCGTTTCGGGACTTTTGAGCGTTTATTTCATATTAAACGTAGCGATTTAATTAAAAGACTCCTCGATCATGTGATTATTTATTATTATCCTGAAATCAATCCCCAAGATAGCGATCGCTATTTAAAATTTTACGCCGCTTTGATTGAAAGAACCGCTAAATTAGCGGCCCAATGGATGGCCGCCGGTTTTTGTCATGGGGTTCTTAATACCGATAATATGTCAATTACTGGGGAAAGTTTCGATTATGGTCCCTACGCTTTTATTCCTTCCTATAATCCCCAATTTACGGCGGCCTATTTCGACTACGGCGGCCGTTATAGTTATGGTAATCAGCCTTTTATCTGTCGCTTAAATCTAGAGTTACTGCAATCTCCCCTGTCGATGGTCATCTCCTTGTTAGAGTTAGATATGGCTTTGGCTAAATATGACCAGCATTACAATTTTTATTATCAAAAAATGATGCTTAAAAAGTTAGGTTTTGAGGATATTTTTACTCCCGAATCCGCTTTACTGGTTAGCAAAACTGTGGAAGTTCTCCAAGAAACTGGCCTCGGTTATCACGAATTTTTCTATCAATTAAGTGAACAATTTAATTACGGTTGGCGAGAAAATAGTTCTCTAATTCTTGAAAATATGGATTTACCAAAAGCTGATTGGCAACGTTGGCGAGAATTATATAGTTTGGTCTTAAATCAATTACCCCTAGATTCCTTGTCTGAAATTGGCGATACCTTAACGCATTATAATCCTAAAACGGCTTTACTTAGACCGCTAATCGAATCGGTTTGGGAAGCCATTACCTATGAAGATGATTGGCAACCTTTCCACGAATTAGTGATAAAATTACAAAATAAGCAGTAATTAAGTAATAAGTAGTGGTGCAAAATTAATTTCTTGGTTAGAATAGGCAAGAGGTGGTTAAATATGTGTAATTAATTATCTCTAGCTACTTATTTAGGTCATTTCCTGAAATGCGTTGGACAAAAATTGACCAGACTTGGCGATCAATGTTTTCTCTCCAACCATTGAGAGTTGTCAAAATAATAGTAAAATTTTGTGACAAAGTGCAGTCAGATATAAGAATATTTGCTAAAATTCTGGAAGGATTCTGTGATCAGTCTCCTTAAAGGAGATTGTTTGCAGTAAACTAATCTGGCTAACAGGCTTTTGGGCGTAATATAGGGAAAGTTTCTGGCGATTGCGCCTAAATGGAGTGACATACAAAAAGTTGACCCATATCGTTACCCCAGAGAGTGTTATATAGAAAGTTTCCGTGTAATCAATAGTTGTGCCGCTTAGGTTAAGGGTAGCGTTTAGCCAATTGAAAACCTGCCGAATATAATTAATCACGTCAGCCCAAAATCTTGCTCTGTATAAAATCCATGTCCAGTATTTACGACAATATCGAGCAACCCATCCTGCCTGAGTTGCAACATTACCTGAAGCAAGCCTACCGTGCTGATTTCTGTGTGGGCTATTTTAATTTGCGGGGATGGCGACAAATTGATGCCGATATTGAGCGGTTTGAGGGTAGTGAGGGGCAGGCTTGTCGATTGCTGGTGGGGATGTACCGTTTGCCGAAGGAGGAATTACGGCAAGCGGTAGCAATCGGGGTTGAGCCAGATCGGATTGATCAGGGGCAGGCGATTCGGTTACAAACCTTGATGGCACAGGAGTTCCGCGAGCAACTAACCTATGGTGCTCCCAGTGCTGCTGATGAGGAGGGTTTGCATCGGTTGCGATCGCAACTCTTCGCCCACAAATTGCAGGTCAAGTTGTTTTTGCGGCATCCCCTCCATGCCAAGCTGTATCTGATTTATCGCCGAGATCGCGCCACGCCCATCATTGGCTATGTGGGCAGCAGTAATTTGACCCTTTCTGGACTGAGATCTCAGGGTGAGCTAAATGTGGAAGTGGTGGATCGGGACGATACAAGTAAGCTGGAGCAGTGGTTTGAAAAGCGTTGGGATGATCGCTTTTGCTTGGATATTACGGAGCAATTAGCGGAAATTATCGATGAAAGCTGGGCTGGGCGATCGCTAAAACCCTATTTGGTCTATCTAAAAATGGCGTATCACCTGTCCCAGGAAGCACGAGATGGGTTGAGTCAGTATTGCGCTCCTGCCAGTTTTGGGCTTTTGCCCTTTCAGGAAGCGGCAGTGCAGATTGCGGCACACCATGTCAGTAAGCGTAATGGGGTGATCATTGGCGATGTGGTGGGGTTGGGTAAAACCTTGGTGGGAACCGCAATCGCCCATCTCTGCGAGGAAGACTATGGCACCAGTACGCTGATTATCTGCCCCAAGAACCTGGAAAAAATGTGGCAGGGTTATATCGATCGCTATGGCTTGCGGGGTAAGGTGGTGCCAATTAGCCGCGTTGAAAAAGAATTGCCCAATGTACCAGCGCGGTTTCGGTTGGTGTTGATTGATGAAAGTCACAATCTGCGAAACAAAGAGGGCAAGCGGTATCAAGCCATCAAGGATTACATTGAGCAGAGCGGCAGTCGATGTATTTTGTTGACAGCAACCCCCTACAACAAGACCTATCTGGACTTGTCGGCTCAGTTGCAGTTATTTTTGCGTCCCGATGGCGATTTAGGCATTAAGCCAGAAGCCTACATTCGCAGCATTGGCGGTGAGATGCAGTTTCGCCGCAGGCATAACACCAGCCCGGTGCGATCGCTCTTGGCATTTGAGCAAAGTCCAGAGCCGGAGGACTGGCAGCAGTTGATGAGTCGCTACATGGTGCGGCGAACCCGCAGTTTTATCAAAAATACCTATGCCAGACAGGATGGGGAACGGTACTATCTGGAATTTGCCGATGGGCGGCGATCCTATTTCCCGAACCGTCGTCCTCAGACGGTTCGATTCATCATTGGAGAACCCCAGAGCGATCCCTATGCCAGGCTATATGCCGATCGCGTGGTGGATATCATCAACGCTCTCAATTTGCCCCGCTATGGATTGGGAAACTACGTTTTGGAAGTCAAAAGTAAAAAGGTAAAAGTAAAAAGTGAGGAATCAGAAAAACTTTTGCCTTTTGACTTTTCACTTTTGACTTTGACAGAAGAGGAACGCAAGATTCTAGAGAATCTTTCCCATGCGGGGCAGCGGTTGATGGGCTTTTGCCGCACGAATTTGTTTAAGCGATTAGAGAGCAGCGGTGCTGCCTTTATCCAGTCGTTGGAACGACATATTCTGCGGAATTATGTCTATCTCCATGCGATCGCCCACGATCTTCCTCTGCCGATTGGCACCCAAGATGCCGCATTGCTGGACGAGGTGGGAAACGATGAAGAGGTCGATTCGCTCCTGAATCAGGACTGGGAAAGTTCTGAAGAGACAACTGAGGCTGTGGATGAAGAAGACATTGACCCGCAGCAGAGTTTTACTCAACGGGCAGCGGAGATCTATCGCTTATACCGAGATCAATACCCGCGTCGATTTAAGTGGATTCGTGCCAATCTGTTTCGTCCAGAGTTGCAGCAGCATCTTGCTGAAGATGCTGCTGCTTTGATTGGAATTTTGCAACTGGCGGGTAGTTGGAACCCAGTTGAGGATGGCAAGCTGGTAGCATTGGTGGATTTGCTTCAACAGCAACATCCTACAGATAAGGTGCTAATTTTCACTCAGTTTGCCGATACCGCTCGCTATCTGGCAACAGCGTTGCAGGCCCGGGGCATCACTCAGATTGGTTTGGCGACTGGACAATCGACTGACCCGACGGCTCTGGCTTGGCGGTTTAGCCCCATCAGTAATGAAAAATCCATCCCAGCAGCCGAGCAATTACGGGTGTTGGTGGCGACGGATGTGTTGAGTGAGGGGCAAAACTTGCAAGATTGTGCCATCATTCTCAACTACGACTTGCCCTGGGCGATTATTCGTCTGATTCAGCGGGCAGGACGGGTAGACCGGATTGGGCAGCAGGCGGACGAAATTCTCTGCTATTCGTTTTTGCCTGCGGAGGGGGTGGAGCGGCTGATTAGCCTGCATTATTCATGAACCAAAAAACAAGGAACCCGAAAAACTGGATGTAAATCCAGTTTTTTTGGGGTTTAAATAAGTAAGTAAAAATCCTTAATCAACCGCACAAAATTAACAATTAAAGCCTGAAAAAGCGACT
>NZ_JADBUN010000164.1:0-12742 GCF_020245625.1 Microcystis sp. M049S2
CTTAAATATTGGAAGAAAGGTAGTCGGAGAGGCCGCCTTTAGCGGGAATCCGATAGAGAGGTTCGTAGTTAACCCAGTACGGGTCAAAGCGTACAAAGCTAATTCTAGATGCAATATTTGCGTACAGAATTAGTAACTATGCAGTGCGCTACTATCATGATGGTAAAGGCCTAGTTTTTCCCGACTGCGATCAACCTAATTGGACGGAATTTCTCGATCAAGGTTTTTGTATGGCGGCTTGTTATCAAACCTCCGATACAAGTGTTAATAGTAGGGCAATGCGGCGACTGGTAGCAACCTACGGGATGCTTTCCTATTTTTTATCCGTCTCGATTATTGCTATTATTTTTGGAATGATTGGTAATTTACTCTGAGCAAAAAAGATATTTTATTAGGGAAGTTATGGTTCATCAGAAAATTAATCTCGATCGCCTCAGTCCGGAAGAGGCACTAATTACCCCCACCTATGCTTCCCGCGCTCTGACTTCCGCCGTACCTAAATACGAGATTCCCGAGGGAGAAATGCCGCCGGCGGTGGCGTACAATTTAATTCGCGATGAACTTGCCCTTGATGGTAATTCTCGCCTGAATCTGGCTACTTTTGTCACCACTTGGATGGAACCGGAAGCCAAACAATTAATGGCAGAAACCTTCGATAAAAACATGATCGACAAGGATGAATACCCACAAACCGCCGAAATTGAATTGCGTTGTGTGAATATGATCGCTAGACTCTGGAATGCTCCCGAAAGCGAAGCGGCAACCGGTTGTTCTACCATTGGTTCCAGTGAAGCGGCGATGTTGGGAGGCATAGCTTTAAAATGGCAGTGGCGCAAACGCCGACAAAAAGAGGGTAAACCCACCGATAAACCTAATTTAGTCATGGGCATTAATGTGCAGGTTTGTTGGCAAAAATTCTGTCGTTATTGGGAGGTAGAACCGCGTTTTGTGCCGATCGAAGGGAATCGTTTTCATCTCGATGCGACCGAGGCAATTAAACTAATTGATGAGAATACGATCGGGGTAATTGCCATTATGGGTAGTACCTTTGATGGTAGTTACGAACCCGTCCAAGAAATTAATGATGCCCTAGAAAAATTGAACAGAGAAACTGGCTGGCAAGTTCCCCTGCACGTCGATGGTGCTAGTGGTGGTTTTATTGCTCCTTTTCTTGATCCCGATTTAGTCTGGGATTTTCGCCTCAAATGGGTTAAATCGATTAATGCTTCTGGGCATAAATACGGTTTAGTCTATCCCGGTGTCGGTTGGATTATCTGGCGAGATCGGCAAGAATTGCCAGAAGAATTAATTTTTCATTGTAATTATTTAGGCGGTGATCTGCCTAATTTTGCTCTGAATTTTTCTCGTCCCGGCAATCAAGTAGTCGCCCAATATTATAATTTTTTACGCTTGGGTAAAGAGGGTTATCGACAAATTCATCAAGCCTGTCGAGATACGGCCTTGTATTTATCGGGGGAAATCGCTAAGATGGGGCCGTTTGAATTGATTACCGACGGTAGCACTATTCCAGTTTTTGCTTGGAAATTAAAGGAGACAATTAGCGATCAAACTAATTATAGTTTATTCGATTTAGCCGATAAATTGCGCGAGCGGGGTTGGTTAGTTCCTGCCTATACAATGCCCAAAAATCGCCAAGATTTAACCGTGCAGCGCGTGGTGATCAAGGAGGGATTTAGTCGCGATATGGCGGATCTGTTGTTGCGGGATCTTCGGTCAGCGATCGCCTTTTTTAAATCTCAGTCTCATTATCAGTCAAAATTATCTGGTTCCCATTTTCATCACTAAAAGATGTTGAGGAAAAACTCGCTTAAATTTCCTAAATATTGGCAACCCTTACAAAGTTTTGGTGTTGCCAGTTTTTCCACTCCTGTCTCAACTTAGGATCTCTGCACCTCATCGAGAACAGTAATGCCTAAATCTTACCCGAATACACCCAAAAAAATCTGACTTAATCCTATGAAATTTGTACCATTTGTCGATATTAATCAAAGATATTTAATGCTAACTACACCATCTAGAGCTAGAGGATGGATGAAAAAAATTGGGCATACTTTGGTAATATTTGTTGTAGTTTTACTACTGACTCTCACCTCTCCTCTTTTGGGAATAGCTCAAAATCCGACACAACCGGAAAACAAAATTGACGGCTTTCCAGTTATGTTAGATGGAAAACCCCTCTTTTTTATCCGACGGGGAGTTTCTTCATTTTCGGCGGAGGAGAGAGCTAACGCTATTACCCGGAGAATTGAAAGAATTGCTCAAAATGATTCTATTCCTATTGAGAACCTGACAATTGAGCAGATTCCTGATGATAACTCACTTTATTTAAGTGTAGATCAAGAAGTAATTCTAACGGTGACGAAGCAAGATGCAAAAGCCTATCGTTCAACACCGGAGCTTTTAGCTCAACAAGCTTTACAAAAAATTCAGGTCGCTATCGCTCAATATCGCCAAGATCGAAAACCCGAACAACTACTTAAGAATATCATTTATACGGTTATATCCACCTTTGCTTTCTTGATTATTAGCTTTGCAGTTATCAAAATTTCAGGGAAGCTATTTCCCTTCATTAGACGTTTGATTGAATCCTTAACACCGGGCATTCAAATCGGGAATGTTGAGATCATATCTTCCTCTAAAATCAGCTTTTTTTGGTTGCGATTTCTTCGGATAATTCGCTTATTTTTTCTGTTTTTATTATTATTTAATTATGCCACATTTGTACTTCGTTTATTCCCCTGGACAAGAGTTTTTGGCGAGAGTATTTTAGGTTATTTTTATCAATCATTAGAACTGGTTTTATCGTCCATTGGTCAATATCTTCCCAATGCCTTTATTATTGCGATAATCATTTTTATAACCTACTACTTAATCCGGCTAATCAAGCCATTTTTTACGGCAATAGAAAGAGGAAATCTGGTTATTCCTGGTTTTTATACTGATTGGGCTAAACCGACTTACAATATCCTATTAGTCATAATTATTGCCATAGCAGCAATAGTGGCTTTTCCCTATTTGCCCGGTTTTGATTCCCCTGCTTTCCGAGGTGTTTCTGTTTTTCTCGGTCTTCTTTTATCCCTTGGTTCTACTTCGGCTATTGCCAATGTTATCGGGGGAATTATTCTTATCTATACCCGTGCCTTTCGCATCGGAGATCACATTCAGGTAGGAGAGGTAATTGGCGATCTAATTGAAAAAAACTTCCTAGTCATTCGCATTTGCACTCCCACTAATAAAATTATTACTATTCCTAACTCATCTTTATTAAGTAGTAATGTGATTAACTTTAGTATTTCCTCACGGGAATTAAACAGAAATCTAATTATTCAGACAACGATTACCCTAGGGTACGATCTGCCCTGGCGAAAAGCCCACACAACCTTAATTGAAGCTGCTCTAGAAACTGTGCATATTCTCAAGGAACCCGCACCTTTTGTCCTGCAAACTAGCCTAGATAATTTTTACATCAGTTATCAATTAAATGCTTACACTAACCAACCCAATTTGATGGTAATAATTTATTCAGAACTCCATCAGAATATTCAAGACAAGTGTAATGAAGCCGGGATTGAGATTCTCTCTCCCAGTTACACTTCCCTACGAGATGGAAATACAACAACTATCCCCGAAAATTATTTACCTTCCGATTATGTCGCGCCTCCCTTTCGCGTTCAATCTTCAGACAATCAAGAAAACAACACATTATGATAGTAAATCCGTTTTTAAGCCCTCACTTTGGGCGGATTATTAATATAATGTTAATTGAGCTTAGAAGGAGATAAATCGATGACGGCATCCTATGAGCAAGACTTTGGACTTTGGGCCGAACAAATGGCCGATTTATTAGCTTCTGGTCGGTTTTCCGAGTTAGATATTGAGAATTTAGTCGAAGAGGTGCGGGATTTGTCGAAACGGGAGCGCGATCGCTTACTTGCTAGTCTCAGATTAATTTTGCATCATTTATTAAAGTGGGACTATCAACCTCAACGGCGATCCAGGGGTTGGTTGGGAACTATTCAGCGAGAAAGAGCTAATATTAGGCTTTATTTGGACGATAGCCCCAGTTTAAGGCGATATTTAACCGATGAAAGCCTATTTAAACTCTATGCTGTTGCTTGTTCCGATGCTTTTAGAGAGACGGGATTAGAGTTTCCCCCCATTTGTCCCTACGGTATTGAGGATATTTTAAATCGTTCTCTTCATTTGTCGGAACGATAGACGAATCTCCTCACCTAACGACTGTATCTTATAATACATTGTGCCTACCAAAACCAGCCGAAACCCCTAGTCATTTTCTTCTTCTCTATTTTCAATATTTATTGCTGACATTTCTGAAGGCAAAGGAGTTGCTAAACGAATATTAACATCAATCATCAATTGATTTTTTTCAATCTTTATATTCGCTCTTTTCACAACAATGAAAGCAGAAATAGAATCACTGGCATCGTATTCAAGAGAAAAATCTTTTTTATAACCAGCATCCTCTAACCATTCAGCAATATTACGCCAATTCTCTACCTTGCCATTATTATTACCCACCAGTTCTTTAACGTATTGATAGAGCGTAGTGCATAAATCTACCTCAACTCCTTTACGACTCTTCTTGAGTTTTTCAGCAATTTCTGTGGGACTATAACCGCAGAGTAATCCTTGTAAATGTTTTTTTTCAGTAGGAGTCAGTCGCTTTCCCTTAACAGAAGCAAGATCAAGATAAAGAGTTTCTAAGTCCCATTGACTCATAGCTCGGGAAAAAGGGTCATTATTGGTATCCATAAATTTTTGCCTAAAAATTTCCTAGTCAGATTCTAGCATAATTCCTAGTGTTGACTAATTGAATGATGTAGAACTATAACTTATTGTAAATGATTAGTAAACAACCACTTTTTAATTGAGGTAATTAAATATGCCTAGTTATACTCCTCCTACCAGTTATACTGGTACTAAAAATGGCGATAGAATCTACGGATCTGCTCAAAATGATTATATTTTTGGGGCTGGTGGGGATGATAAATTATATGGCGGTCGTGGAAATGATACTCTTGCGGGAGGTGAAGGAAATGACTATCTTGATGGAGGCGATGGTGACGATATTTTGCAAGGATCAGACACTCTTAATTATTACTACGGCATCCCCGGTCTAACTGTCCCAGAATATGATACTTTAGTTGGAGGTGCGGGTCGTGATACATTTGTAATTGGGAATGATCGAGGTAATCTTAATATGGGACCAGGTTATGCAGTAATAGCTGATTTTACCTCTTTTGTTGATCGCATTCAAGTTAAAGTAAGTGGAGTATCTATTACTCTTAAAAAACAAAATATGGTTGGAGGAGGTGCTTCAGATACACTTATTTATAATGGTACAGATTTGATAGCAGTTGTTCAAGATAATAGTAGTTTGCAATTAAATAGTAGTTATTTTAACTTTGTTTAATGCAACTATCAGATTTTGTAGGGTGCGTTAGGTGGCCACCAATTCTGTTAAAAAACCAAAATTAACAATCCGCACCCCACGCAGCAAATTTATTATTAAATTGGTGCGTTACGCTTTCGCACTTTACACCCTAAGAGTGGTACGAAGTTGAAGGGTGATCGTTCTTGTCGGTGGGGTGGAGTGCGATCTCTGTCATCGAATAAGATATAATTGGGAAGGTAAAAATAGTTAAAGCATTATGAGTTACCAAAACATTATTACCATTGAACCTGGAAAACGCAGCGGAAAACCCTGCATTCGAGGAATGCGTATAACTGTGTACGATATTCTAGAATATTTAGCAGCAGGAATGACAGAAGCAGAAATTCTTGAGGATTTTTCAGAATTAACTTCCGAGGATATCAAAGCTTGTTTGGCCTTTGCTGCTGATCGAGAGAAAAAATTATTTATCACCTCTTTATGAAACTGTTATTAGATGAAAATTTGTCAGATCGGATTATTGATAAAATAATTGATTTATATTCTGATTCTCAGCACGTCAAGACTTTAGGACTGATCAATACTGATGATGCACTTATCTGGGAATTTGCCAAATTCAACGATTTTGTAATTGTCTCTAAAGATGCCGATTGGCTCTTCTGGTTTCTGTGTGGAAACGAGGTCTATACTGATAGTTTCTTCGACAAAATAGTCCTAAAAGTGTTGCCCGATAAGCATTTCACGATTCCATAAGCAAAAATTATCACACAAAGTCGAGAAGAGCCGCCGATTTTCATCAGCGCAGTCTATTATATGGTCATCCACCAAAATTTATCTATCTTCGTATTGGCAATAGTCCCACTGCAAAGATTATCGAAATTTTAAGAGTTTATTTTTTAATTATTGTTGAATTTTTTGATAGTGAAACAGAAAGTCTGTTGATATTAAGTTGAGTGTGATCGCTGATCTTGTAGGGTGCTTTAGGTGGCGATAACTTCTGTTAAAAAACTCAAATTAACAATCTGCGCCCAACGCACCAATCTTTATCATTAAATTAGTCCGTTACGCTTTCGCGCTTCGCACCCTACGATTTATGTTTTTGTTTGAGCGTGATCGTTTATAATCAAAATATCATTATTTTAGAGTAAAAGAAAAATGCGTAAACAGACCATTCAATATACATCATCTTTAGATGCTTTGATTGCTGTTGCCAAGCGACTTAGCGTCTATGAGAACCAACATAAAATGGATTCCGAAGATTTTTATAACGAATACAATCAGGGAATATTGTCAGATGATATAATATTTATAGAATGGGCAAACGATTATCGTCATTACCTTGCTTTGCGTCAAGAATTAGAACAAAGATTAAATCATGCTGCTTAAACTTTTATCTGATTACCTCAATCAAGTAGAGCAAGCAATTGTGCAGTGTGAAAATGCTTATGTAGAACCTTATCAAGAAGAAATACTGACATCACAAAGAGCTAATTTAAGAATTGGGTTGCGTTTCAAGCAGATCCATTTATTAGAAATAAACGAAGCTATAGTAATCACAGACAATTACTTAGAATTCCTAGATTATCGTTACCATTTCCAAGATGAAAAAACAACCTAGTTTTTCGCTATGATAGTACCCCTCACTTTCCCAATATTTCTACTTTTCCCCATCACAAGCATTTACCAAACGATGTAATTAGTTGTCACAAACCTGAAATTACTCAAGTCTTAAAAGAAGCAACAGAGTTATTGAGGTAAATAAAACGTATTTAATGCGATCGCTGATCTGGTAGATTGCGTTGGGCGGCAATCCCAAAAGTAGGGGCGCAAAGAACTTGCACCCTCTGGATATCACGGTAATTCCCCTGACGGTGGCTTCTAGCGGAACATTGCCCGCAGGGAACTGGAGAGTTGATTGGCTACCCGTGCGGCCACCAATCCCGAAAGGGCAGCAACCACCACTGTAGCAAGGCAGGTTAGCTGCGCTGCCGCCGGGCCACCCACTCCCAGCACCATCGTCACGGCGGTCAGAGGTAGGCGATAGCCGCCAGCAATACCGGCCGCTGCCCCCGCCGCACCCGCCAGATCCCCCGAAATTTCAAAGGTGGTGGCGAACACCCGGCCAGTGAGGTCGCCGATCGCCAGAAAAGGGACAAACACGCCGCCACAGCCCCCAGCTAAAACCGCAGCGGTGGTGGCCGCAGCCCGGAGCAGAGCTACTGCCAACAGGTGGTAAGGAGTTGTTTCAGTGTTTTCGGCCCAGAGGATAGCGGCTCCCCCTGGTCCAAAAGCCGCTGCCGGAGTCGCCACCTGTCCGATCACGATCGCCAAGAACAGCATCATCAGGCCACCAATGAGGAGACGAGTGCCAGGCCTGTCCCGCAAGCCTCTGGCCCAGTAGATCGCCTCACCGGTGAGGGCTGTAATCGTGCCAGCGATCGCTCCGATCAACAAAGTGGCAGCCACCGCATCCCCGAAGTCAGTCGGGGCAACCTGCGGCACCACCAGCCGGATCAGTTGCAGCTTAAAGGCAGCGTTGACCCCCCATCCCACCAGTCCCCCGGCTAACATCGCCGCCACTCGCTCCGGGGTGATCGGAACCTGACGTCGCTGACTCAACTCAAACATAAAAAAGCTGCCCACCAGAGGGATTCCCATCAGGGCAGAAACACTTGCCGCACCGCCACCGATGGCCAGGGGCCGCACCAGTTGACCTAGGGCTGGATTTATGGTACCCAACCAAGTTCCCGTCGCCACGCCAATATGAGCCGCCGGTGATTCCGTTCCCATGGGCGCACCCAGCCCAACAGTGGAGAGGATGGCTAGGGCCCGCAACGGTGCTAGATTCCAAGGGAAGCGCTCTTCGGCACCGGATGCGTTCACCACGTCACCGGTCAGATCGGCGCGAGCAATGTCATGGGGGAAGGAGTACCAGGCCATGAGAGAACCCCAGCGGCCAGAGGCAGTCGCCCCGCGGGGAGCTAAGATCTGCACAGGTTGGCCCCTACCCAGTCCAAACAGGACTAGCACTGCTAAGGTAACGCCCACCAGAGGCAGCAGCAGTAGCCAGACGTTGCCTAGGTTAGAGGCAATTCTGAGGGTTTGCTTAATTGCCTCAGTCAGCAGTACCGCGGCCAGAGAACCGATCAAACCGCCGAGCAGACCAGCAACAGCCCATGGGCCTACCCTGGTTAAGAGAAGTTGTAGTTTGTTATTTAGCATCGCGCAAGGAAAGTTAAGTTTTTATTGTTCTGATAGCAAGTCCATTTGAGTAGTCAAGCAAAACACCCTGAAAGTTTTCACTATATACTAAGTCCTTTCGATGGGACGGTTCTCCGCAGACTCCCCCTCAACAGGAGAATTAATTGCCGGATTCTCTTGTCTCGTGCCAAGGTTCCATCTTGCAATGGGAAAAGTGAGCATCTTCCTTCCTTCCCCGTGTTACAAGGGAAATCCTTGCAACGAGATATCTGTAAATATCTCTTGCCGATTGCCTATTCCAACCAAGAAATTAATTTTGCACGACTACCTAATAGTGACGTGGAGTATAAACCCACTGCTTGGTTTTACCCTGCTCAATCAGGCGAGTTTTACTAGATCCAATCAAAATTATGGTTCGCATATCCGCATCGTTAATAGTCATATCCCCTAGGAATTTCACCGTCACTGTTTCCCCTTTTCGTCCTAAATTACGCGCTAATACCACGGGAGTTTGCGGCGATCGCCATTGTAATAAAATCTCTTTTGCCTTCTCTAATTGCCAAGTGCGCTCTTGAGACACAGGATTATAAAATGCGATCGCTAAATCTGCCCGGGCTGCTAACTCAATACGCTGAGAAATCACCTGCCAAGATTTGAGAATATCTGATAGGGAAATCGCACAAAAATCATGGCCTAAAGGTGCGCCAACCCTCGCAGCCGCCGCCTGCATGGCCGAAATCCCCGGACAGACCTGAATGGCGATCGCATCCCATGCCGGTTTTGCTTTTTTTTCTAATACCTCAAACACGGCTGCAGCCATGGCATAAATGCCAGGATCTCCAGAGGAAACTAAGACAACCGATCGCCCCTTAGCCGCTAAATCTAAGGCCATTTCTGCGCGATCGAGTTCCACCCGATTATCCGATTCATGGCGGACAATTTCTTGTTTTCTCAGAGATTCTACCAAATCCAAATAGGTTTTATAACCCACCCAATCTGTGGCTTTTTCCAACACTTCTCGAACTTCCGGCGACATCCAATTTAGCGCACCCGGTCCAGTTCCAACTATGGCTAATTTACCTTGACTTTCCTGCTCTAAATCTCCCAGTAGTAAACCAGATTTTTCCTTAATTTGCGGGCTTTCCTCCCACAGATAAACTAAACAGTCACTGCTAGGTTTTGCCAAGTTTAAGTTACTTTTATCGATAATCTCAATGCTCAATTTTGCAGCTGATGAAATTGGTAAATTACTATTTTTTAACCAGTCCGCTTCACCGATTAATTTTACTTTTTCACCGGCTAATAAATCGGCAAGAAACTTCTTAGCATCATCGGGATTAACTAACTGATAACCCAGTGGTGGCGATAATAAAGTCGTTTTAAATCTAATATCACCAGTGGTGGTAATTGCGGGGGAAATTTGCAAAACCGAGGCAATTTGACGAGCGAGATCATTAACGCCTTGTAAACCCCCCAACAAAGGCACTACGGCGCTGCCATCTTCTGCGATTGCTAATACAGGCGGTTCTTGCCATTTATTAGTTAATAAAGGTGCTAAAGTGCGAATTAAAATACCCGCCGCACAAATGCCAATAATTGGCGTTCCCGTCTGGAAAAATTCTCGCACCGTTTCGCCAAAATTAGTATAGGTAAAATCAGCCGAATGGGTACGATCTATTAACCCATAAATTATTGCTTCCGGTAGGGCCATTTGCACTTGACGAGCAACGGGGATACTGGTTTCTCCTAAAATGAGAATAGCTGGAGGTTTCATTTAGCTTCCCCCGACTGCGCTGCAGTTAACTTTTGGATAAATTCTTGATGTTCTACCGAGTTAATTCCAGCTTTTAAGATGTCTAACACCCGTGACATATTGCCGTTGAGCATGGCTGAAATATCTAACCACAAACCCGGAAATACTAGAGAGCAAATCACCCCTTGTTGGTTGGGTAACAAAGAAATATAATCGCCATTTTCTAAACTAAACCAATCAATTTTTTGATCAAATACCTGCCAAACAAGGTATTCTTGAATACCACTGCGTCGATAAGCACGTTTTTTATCACCTAAATCTATGGCGGCACTACTAGCGGCAATTTCTACCACTAATTCCGGCGATCCTTCTAGGTATCCCTCTACACTTAGGGTTGATTTTCCCCCGCTTTCTTGACTGATTAATAACACCCCATCCGGCTGTAGTTCGTTGTCTATATCCAAGCGGACTGTTGGCTCAATACCCATTTTTACTTGGGGGGTAGCAACTTTGTATGTCCATAGCCAACCAACAAGATTGCCGTGGGGTTCAGCATGAAATTTAAACCTTAATGGGGATGCCATATACACAACTCCTTCGATAAGTTCGGCTTTTTTTAATCCTGGCATAGCTTGATAACGGCGCTCGAATTCGGGACGAATTAAGCGGTCCCCATTTTCTAAAGGGGGTAAATGTTGAGTGGTTACAGTCTGAGAAGTTAAGGATTTAACTGGGGAAGAAGTCATGGTGGCAGTCTTTGGGAACAAAACAGCATTGATTTTATTATATAGCGTTTCCTAAGCTAGTGAGGTACACCTGTTTTTCTTCCCCTTTGCCTTTTGCCTTTTGCCTCTTGCCTTTTGCCTAAAACCCATAACTTTTGTACCTCAGCAGACTGAAAAACGCTATAGATTGTTTCATTGGACTTCTTGAGGGATTTAACTTTTAACTGAAATTTCGCCGGAAGTCCTGAGCTTTTAGCGATGGTATGAATGGCGACCAACAGATAGACAATTACCCAAAACTATACCATTTATCTTAGTGATGAGGTACAAAATTTTCCTTTTAGTAAGTCGGTAGTCGATACCAAATTAGGTTACACTTCATCTAGTTATGAGAAATGCTGTCATAACTGATACAGCGAGCCTAAATGAAAGGTAAACGTCCTCTTCTAGAGCCTACCCATTCACGAATAACCGATAACTGATAATGTTGGTTCCCCTTACCCGTCAATCGATCGAGCAAATTGTCCCGATTATCGCCACAGGTCCCCAGTACGCTCACTATTGGGGTAAATGGTCCGATTTTCTGCGCCGTTTATTTATTTCTATCATCGCTCTCACCGCAGCTTGGTTAATCGGTAATTTATTCGGTCCCGGTGGTTTAACAATTAAACTGATATTCGACATTATCGCCGGTTTATATTGGCTCTGGGGTCCGGTTTACTGGGCCAGTGTTCGCAATAATACCTATCGTCGTCTTCCCTACGGGGGGTTTTGGCGCGGTCGCGTTTTCGATGCTTTTGTTACCGAGGAATTAATCGGGGAAGAAGAAAGGGTCAATAAACGCGGGGAATTAGAGATTATCGAAAATCGCCAACGCTGTATTAATCTAGAAATCGGTGATCAAACTGGCTTTTCGGCGATCGTTCGCGCTCCCCTCAAACGCATCCATAAATCGATCCGTCCCGGGATGGTGGCCGAAGCTTTGTTAATGTCTCAGGACCCCGATTTAGGGGATATCAATCAACTTTCTGATGTCCATCTTCCCCAACTCGACCAGTGGATAGGGGAATATCCTGTGCTGCGACGGGATATTTTTCAGCAAGTTAGTCGCGAATTAGGAGGGGGAAAAGAACCCCGGCCAAAGCCTTCTCGTTATTCTAATAATGTCATCCGAAGACGCAAAACCCGTTAATTGTTCGGCGATCCCGGGGTTGGTTGGGAAGTATTCAAGGAGAAAGAGCTAATATTAGGCTTTATTTGGACAATAACCCTAGTTTAAAGCGATATTTAACCGATGAAAGCTTATTTAACCTCAGTTCGGGATAATCTAAAACCCTGATGCTACCGTAGCCTGAAACTCCTATTCTTTCGTGGAAGCTATGGCAAAATTCCCTTAAACTGAACTGGCGTTTATTAGATAAACTGCGCTATTTACAGAGTTTCATGTGTCAACATATTAGCTATGTCCACTGGTTCCGGAAGATTGTCTATAGCAATTCTCTGACTTATGAGGTACAGTAGCAACAGTGAGTAAACCAATTGCGAATATCTTTTTGAGTAACTTCTAACATAGCCAATTCAATCCCTTCTATTAAGTCTTTGTAAGTTCTCGCCTTCAGTTTTCTTAAC
>NZ_JADBUN010000165.1:0-12517 GCF_020245625.1 Microcystis sp. M049S2
CCTGCATTATTCACCAACTGGCAAAAACCTGATTGTGAGGACATCTCAAAAAACAGACTGTTTTTCAGCCAGATCGCTAGATGAACTTCTTGCCAAGGCTTTCGAGGATTTTCCAAAGTCTTCATGAATAATGCAGGCTAGTCGCGTCTCGGGGGGATCCTCCGGCGGTTCCGCCGCCGCCGTTGCCGCTAATTTAGTGCCTCTCGCCCTCGGTTCCGACACTAATGGTTCCGTGAGGGTTCCCGCCGCTTGCTGTGGCGTGGTGGGGCTAAAACCCACCTTTGGGCGCGTATCCCGTCAGGGCCTATTTTTGTTCGTTAGTAGTTTGGATCATCTGGGATTTTTTAGCGACAATGTGGCGGATATGGCGGCTATTTGGGGTCTTTTTGCCAAAAATAACCTTAAAGCCCTTTTAAAGGGCTTAGAGGGCGTAAAAATAGCCCTTGCCGATGATTATTTTCAGCAGGGAGCCGAACCAGAAGTAATCGAGTCGGTGATAGCGATCGCCGAACGTTTAGGAGTGACTAAAAAAATCACCATTCCCGAAACCGCCCGCGCCAGGGCAGCCGCCTATATAATTACCGCTGCAGAAGGAGCAAATTGGCATTTACCGCGTTTACAGACCAGATTAGAGGATTTTGACCCCGCAACCCGGGATCGCTTCTTGGCAGGGGCATTAATTCCCTCTAGCTGGTATTTACAGGCTCAACGTTTTCGCCGTTGGTATCGCGATCGTCTGCGAGAGATCTTCACCGAAGTCGATATTATCCTCACCCCGACGATTCCCTGTACTGCACCACCGTTAGGAGTAGAAAAAATGATTATTGACGGGCAAGAGCTATTAAAGACCTAATTTAGGCAGATTCACCCAACCTTTTTCTTTTATCGGTTTACCTGCCCTTTCGTTGCCGATTAAACGTTCATCCAGGCTACCTTTAGGTTTGCAAATCATCGCCGCTCCTGATCGCGAAGAGTTAATCCTAAGGGTAGCCAGGGTTTTAGAAGAAATGCTCATAGATAAGCTGTTAAGCATTTAAATTGCTTGTTGAGACGAGGCAAGAGGCAAGAGGCAAGAGGCAACAGTAAAGGGATTGGGGGAGATTCGGCTAATCTTAAGAATAAGTGCTTTAAATGCGTCTTAGCTTATCCCGCATAAGTGAGATTTCAAGGGCGTACTTCCCCTTAAAATCCCTAATTTAGGCACTTATTAAGCGAAAAGGTCACTTTTCTAGTCTAAGTAAGGTTTGCTGAATAAATCTAAAAACATTGTTCGATAAGACTTTTAGACTTTTTGGTTTCCAAAAAGTACCAGATATGGGAGTGATCGGGGGGAAAATTCAGGTACTTTTTCCCTGAAAATTGGGTAATTGACCCCCTCAAAATCAGTAAAACCCTACACCCTACACCCTACACCCTACACCCTGCCCCCAGGAAAAACTTTTTCAGCAAACCCTAAGTAAACAATCTACTGGCTCGGAGACTCCTTTTCAATCACATCTAACCAAGCGGCAGCCGATCGCTCCCAGGTGTCATTTAGGGCAATTTGACGACATCTTTCGCGCTCTTGGGCTAAAAGCTGGGGATTTTTCAGTAATTCGACAATTTTCCAGGCTATAGCTTCCTGAGTAGCCGGATCGGTTACTTCCCCCGGTACTTTCACACAGTAGTCTTTTTCTCGAAAAACAGCAAAATCCGTCACCACTGGCAGACAACCCACCACTGCCGACTCGCGCACAGAAATACAATCGATCTCACGATAGGTGCAACCGTAGTAATGAATAGCAGAGCGAGCTTTTTCCTCGATTAGTTGACGATAACCGATCATTCCGCGATCAACTACCCCCGGACTAGCTTTAATCAAAGCGATTAAATTATCCCGCCATTCCCTGCGATCGCTAATTTCATCCCGTTTAGTAAAACCATAGTAGAGATGTAACTCGGCTGCGGGAATTGCCGCGTTGATAATCGGCCAGCCATGCTTTAACATCGACTCTAGGCCGCGATAATAACGAGAGGCATAGACTAGACGATAGGGAAGATACTCACTTTCCGGCACTGTCTCGCTTACCGCCAAAAGGGAAGTATCGATACCATTAGGAACGATCGCACATTGATGATCGGGACAGAAATCCAGTAAATCCCGTTGATATTGGCTTTTACAGAAAATTTTGTCATATCTAGCCAAAATTTCTGGGGTATAGGAGGCTGCCGGCACTTTAATATCTTGCCAATCAAAAAAAATTCGTTCTGCCTTGGTACCCGGACGGCAATAGGTGGGATGACGAGAGATCACCAGTGTCTCAAAGTGATCCTGCCAATTCATGCGGTAATAATTAACATAGCGAATACCGTCCTGTTCCTCCTCCATACCCTCACAATTGCCAAAAATCGTCACTTTATAGCCGCGTTTCGTCCATTCTTGGGCTAAAAAAGCCACCGATGCCTGGGTACCACTGGCCCCCCGTTGCCAAATTTCCGCCGGAAGCATGGGACGATATTTTTCTGTGTAAATAACGATCGATTTTTTCGGCCAACGACGGGCGCTCAAACGCTGTTTAATTTGAAATAGGGAAGGTGCGCTGGACCTTAGCCATTGTTTGAGATTAGATTGTAGGGATGGAGTAGCTTGTGACACTCTTTTTCTCCAAGATCGAGGGAAAATAGGGGCGATGGGTGATAGAGTCTTAGTTTCTCGAATTTAACTCGATTTCTCGACTCAGTAGAACAATTCGAGCCTATCATATAATGGGTTCAAGTCAAAAATCAATCTTTTTATTGCCATCTATCTGCCAGAAAATCTATGAAAATTGTCATCCCGATCGTGTTTTATCGCAAAGGAGGAGTAGAAAGAGTCATTATCTCTTTAATACCTAGCTTATTAGAATACGTCGAACAAATTATTATCGTCCTCCCTCGTAAGGAAATTGAATATTTTAAGTCTTTAATGCCCGATTCTAATCAACTTATCTACGAAAATTTTGATTTTTATCCCCAGAGTTTTGAGACAAAATTAATCTATTTTTATGGTCTTCTAGCGAATTTTTACAAAACCCTAAGACTGACTTCGATTCATCGTCTTTTCTCTCGTAGAATTGAACTTTTACGCATCGAAGCAAGAATTAATCAGATTATCAAGCGTTACCAAGCTGATCACTGTTTGTATGGGATGACTAATCGGATTTCTCCCCCTAATGTCAACGTTACTTTAAGTGGCATTATTTATGATGTCTTTTGGCAATTTGCTCCCTTAACTTACTCAGAATCCTATCAAGAACCCTACAATGAAGTCTTAAAAGAATGGTTAGATAAGGCCGATCTACTCTTCACAATTTCTCAAAAAACTAAAGACGATGTTTTAAAAGTTTTCCCCAATGCTACCTATGCTAGTAAATTAAAAGCTGTACCCTTAGCAGGATTTGTCGAGCAGTCTCATCCCAAGAGTGATCTAGTCAAAAGTGAGCTAGTTACTTTTTATTTTCCCTCCTCTTTTGGTATCTACAAAGATCATCTGACTTTACTCAAGGCAGCAATTAAACTAGCTAAAAAAGGTTTAAAATTTCAAATAGTTTTTATCGGCAAAGAAACCGATAATCTAGTTAGTGGAAATCTGCAATTGTCTCAACAGTCCAAAACCCAAGAATACCAAGATTATCTCAAAGAATGTACCCGACTTTATCGGGAAAATCAAGAAATTTTCGAGAGTCATATCAAAGGATTAGGTTATCAAGACTATGAAACATTGCAGTTTTATTATCAAACCTGTTCCTGTGTGGTATTTCCCTCAAAATACGAAGGTTTTGGATTAGCAATAGCGGAAGCAATTTTACAAGGTATTCCCGTTATCGCCTCGGATTTAGAAGTGTTTCAAGAACAGGTAGAATTATATAATTGTCCCGAAAGAGTGCAATTCTATCCTAGGGGAGATGCGGAAAGTTTAGCCAATTGTTTAGAACAATTTATCCTCAATCCAATTCCTCGCTTGTTACCCGAAGATATCCCCAATAGAGTTAATCTCTGGACTTGGAAAGATGTGGCCAAAAAATATGTAGAACTACTGAAAGAAAATGCAGGTTATTGATCTCTATATCTACCCGATTAAATCCTGTCGAGGTATTCAATTATCCCAAGCTGAAGTGACTCCTAAAGGTTTACTCTGGGATCGGGAAATGATGTTAGTGGATGCTAAGGGTAAATTTATCACCCAAAGGGAATATCCGCAATTAGCCACCGTTTCTATCAGGATGACAGGAGATAACTTTTCTCTGAAAACATCTCAAGATTCCCTAACTTTTTGTCCTAATTTCACAGGAGAAAAAAGAGCGGTTCAAATCTGGGAATCTCACACCATAGCCATAGATCAAGGAGATGAAATCGCCGAATGGTTTGAGAAAATTCTCGACATTCCCTGTCGTTTAGTGCGACAATCTCCCGATTATCCACGTCCTGCGAATCCTCGCTATGCGGGGAACGATCATACTCCCGTCAGCTTTGCCGATGGTTATCCAATTTTATTAACTAATACTGCTTCTTTAGAGGACTTAAATCGGCGTTTAGTGGCACCAGTGCCGATGAATCGTTTTCGTCCTAATATTGTTATTAGTAGCGATCAAGCTTTTGGCGAAAGTAGTTGGCAAAAGATCAAAATTGGTGAGATAAATTATGCTCTGGTTAAACCCTGTAGTCGCTGTATTATCACCACCACGGATCAAGAAACAGGTAGGAGAAATCCCCAGCAAGAACCTTTAAAAACCTTAAGCACTTTTCGCAGTTTCCCCGGGGGCATCATGTTCGGAGAAAATGTCATCCCCGAAAAGACGGGTACAATTAAAGTCGGCGATCCTATTACCGTAATCTAGAGATATAGAGATATGGGAGAATGGGGGAATTTCAACTAAAACCCTAACACCCTAAAACCCTAACACCCTAAAACCCTAACACCCTAACACCCCAACACCCAACCCCCACAAGGTTAAGATAAATAACTATAAGAACAATACTTGATTAGAGACACTGAAACCATGCCCCTTGATACCGCATCGATTTTAGAAGTATTACGTCCCGTTCAAGATCCAGAACTGCAAAAAAGCCTAGTGGAATTGAACATGATCCGCAATGTGGCGATCGATGGCGGAAAAGTTAGCTTTACCCTAGTTTTGACCACTCCCGCCTGTCCTTTGCGCGAATTTATCGTGGAAGACTGCCAAAAAGCCGTTAAACAGCTGCCCGGGGTGGAAAGTGTCGCCGTGGAGGTAACTGCCGAAACCCCGCAACAAAAAGCTTTACCCGATCGCCAAGGTGTGGAGGGGGTTAAAAATATTATCGCCGTTTCCAGTGGTAAGGGCGGTGTGGGGAAAAGTACCGTGGCTGTCAATATCGCCGTCGCCTTGGCTCATTTAGGGGCAAAAGTGGGGCTATTAGACGCGGACATCTACGGCCCCAACGCCCCGACAATGTTGGGCTTAAATGACGCACAAGTGACCGTACAGGGCGCAAATGGCGAGATATTGGAACCCGCTTTCAACCATGGCATCAAAATGGTTTCCATGGGCTTTTTGATCAACCCCGATCAACCGGTAATCTGGCGCGGTCCGATGTTAAACGGCATTATCCGTCAGTTTCTCTATCAAGTCAATTGGGGCGATTTAGACTATTTAATCGTCGATATGCCTCCCGGTACCGGGGATGCACAATTAACTTTAATTCAATCAGTCCCCCTAGCGGGTGCGGTGATTGTCACCACTCCCCAGACGGTTTCTTTAATTGATGCGCGCCGGGGTTTAAAAATGTTCCAACAGCTAGGGGCGCGGGTTTTGGGTATCGTGGAAAATATGAGTTATTTTATCCCTCCCGATCAGCCCGATCGCTCCTATGATCTATTTGGGTCCGGTGGTGGGGAAAAAACCTCGCAAGAATTGGGCATTCCTTTACTGGGATGTGTGCCTCTAGAAATATCCCTCCGGGAGGGCGGTGATACTGGTGTACCGGTAGTCTTGGGGCAACCAGAATCGGCCTCAGCTAAAGCCCTGATAGCGATCGCTCGTCAGGTGGCGGCGAAAGTATCCGTGGCAGCCTATAGTTAGGGTTTGCGGCAAAAAGTTTTTCGGTGGGGGCAGGGTGTGGGGTGTAGGGTGTAGGGTGTAGGGTGTAGGATTTTACCCATTTTCAGGGAAAAAGTCCCTAAATTTTCCCCCCAATCACTCCAATGTCCGGTGCTTTTGGATTTCAAAAAGGTCTAAAAGTCTTATCGAACAATGTTTTTAGATTTATTGAGTAAACCCTAGTTAGTTAGTAAATTTGGGGAGAGAAATGGTGAGAAGACAGTCCCTTATTAGTAGGAAACTAAGGGGTTTTAGTGAGCGGTTTAGCTTCATTTTGCGGGATCTAGCCCAAATGGATCGGCTTTTGTTCGTTTTGGTGACGGGTTTAACCGTTTTCGGTGGTTTAATGATTCGTAGTGCCGAAAGACATACCACTGCTCTCGACTGGTGGCAACACTGGTTATTCGGATGCGTGGGAGTGGCGATCGCTTTATTTCTGGCCCGTTGTCGTTACGAAAGTCTGCTGAAATGGCACTGGTTAACCTATCTTCTCACCAATCTCTCCCTAATCGCGGTAATTGTCCTAGGGGTGACGGCGAATGGGGCGCAAAGTTGGATTAATATCGGCAGTTTTAACGTGCAACCGTCGGAATTTGCCAAGGTGGGTTTAATTATCACCCTAGCAGCCCTCCTACATCATCGTCCCGCCGATAATCTTTTTGCGATCGCTCGTGTCTTTGTCGTCACTGCCATCCCCTGGGTGTTAATTATGGCGCAGCCGGACCTGGGGACAGGATTAGTCTTTGGGGCAATTACCCTAGGCATGATTTACTGGGCTAATGCGAAACTGCCTTGGATGATTATCCTGTTATCTCCCATCGCATCGGTTTTTCTGTTTAATTTACTTTTTCCTGCTTGGATTGTTTTAGCAATTATCATCGCTGTACTTGCTTGGTTTACCCTTCCCTACCGTTTTTTATCTACTTTCATCGTGGTGGCAACTAATCTGGCAGTGGGTAAATTAGGCGAGGTTTTTTGGGGTTTATTAAAAGAATATCAAAAAGATCGTTTAACCCTATTTCTTCACCCAGAAAAGAATCCTTTGGGGGGAGGTTATCAATTAATTCAATCCCGCATTGCCATCGGATCCGGAGAATTATTGGGACGGGGATTACACCAAGGCACCCAAACCCAATTAAATTTTATTCCCGAACAACACACCGATTTTATCTTCTCGGTAGTCGGGGAAGAATTCGGTTTTGTCGGCAGTATTCTAGTTTTAATAGCTTTCTGGTTAGTTTGTTGGCGTTTGTTAGTCATTGCTAATACTGCTAAAGAAAACTTCGGTTCTTTAATAGCGATCGGTGTTCTCTCGATGATCGCTTTTCAGGCAATTCTTAATATTAGCATGACCGTGGGATTAGCCCCGATTACAGGGATTCCTTTACCCTGGTTAAGTTATGGACGTTCATCTTTATTAACCAATTTTATTGCCTTGGGTTTAGTGGAATCCGTGGCTAATTATCGACCCCGTAAGCGTTTGTACTAAGTAGTTGTACAGTTATCAGTGATCAGTGATCAGTTATCAGTGATCAGTTATCAGATTTGAGTTTTAAGTGTGGAGTATTAAATCCCACTTTCCGCACTTCTTAACATTCAATTGATGATTTTTACTAATATATTCCTTCCAAACCCTTGCCAGTAAGAATTATAACTACAATGATGGATTTTGATCAAGGTGAAGAATTGTCAATTTTTTTCTCAGAAAAAATCAATTATTGAAAATGTTCTCAATAGTAGTTTCTACAATCAAGGTTTTTCGTTAAAAAATCTTGGGGAATGTAAAAATATATAAAAGTATATGAAGATGTGCTGAATGTCGGATTTAGCGGAAATTTTTCTTAAATTTTTCTTAAGTGCTTGACATTGGCCAGATTAGTGCTTATGATGTTTTCCATCACCCAAACAAAGGCAAATTATTTGCACAATCCCGATTCTGAGAGCCATGCACAGCAAAGCTTTCAGGGGTAAGTACAGGTGGTTGTTTTTATCTGAGTGATTAAACTTGTTCACTCAAAATTACCAGAGGAATAACAATGGCATATCCCAACGATCAACAAGGTAAAGCACTTCCTTTCTTTGCTCGTTTCTTGTCCGTAAGCAAAGAGGAATCTTCCATCAAGTCTCCTTCCCCTGAGCCTACCTACGGGGTCACCTTGAAATACCCTTCTGACTGGGAAGAGTTTTAAACTCAGGTTACATGAGTAATTGCAGCACTTTTCTTGATTACACCGTACAGACAAAAAGCTAAAGGAGCCACTAAGCAAGGCTTGCAGCCAAAAAAACTGCACGTTGAGATACTGAGAAGTGCTGTCAACTAAATTTAGTAATTACTCAGGAAAAAACCAATACTGCAATAAGTCAAGCAAAAGCAAGACTTTTTGCAGCATTTTCTTGAGATTAGGATCAATAAAGACCGACCAAAAAGCCTTAAGATGGGTTAAAATGTAAGGACTTGCAACTGATATGAAAGAATCGCCTAAAGTTGTTTTATTGTTGACCCATAGCGGCGATTTTTTCACGATTGACCGCGTGGCTGAGGCGATAGAAAAAAAAGGAGCCACACCTTTTCGCTTAGATACCGATAAATTTCCCTTAGAGGTTCAACTAACAGCCCAATTTAATGGTAAAAAAAGTTTTTATCAATTAACCTATAACCATCAATCTATTGATAGTCAACAGGTGCAGTCTGTTTGGACAAGACGTATTTGGCAGCCTGAACTAACAGGGGATTTAGAACCTCAGTTTCGGGAGGCTTGTGTGCGAGAATCCCAGACGACTTTGGCAGGTTTTTGGGATAGTTTAAGGTCAGCGCGTTGGTTAGATAATTTAGCGCAAATTGAGAGGGCTAAAAATAAGTTATTACAACTTCGTTTGGCCTCAGAAGTTGGCTTAATTATTCCCCCTACCTTAGTTACCAATAATCCTGATGCTGCCCGGGAGTTTTTTTCCCAGGTTCAGGGACGAATGGTGAGTAAATTGTTAACTGCGATCGCCCGAAGTATGGAGTCGCCGGAATTTTTTCTTTATACCAGTAGGGTGAAAGCAGAAGACCTTGAGGAAGCGGAATCTTTACGCTATTGTCCTATGGTTTTTCAAGCGGAAATTCCTAAACAATTAGAATTGAGAGTTGTCGTGGTTAATGGACAGACATTTGTGGGAGCTTTAGAATCTTCTCAGTATAATAATTCTGCCGTAGATTGGCGAAGACCGGGTATTGATCCAGGTGCTTGGCAACATCATACTTTACCCGATTCACTATTGCAGCAACTTCAGATTTTTATGGCTAATTTAGGGTTGAATTTTGGGGCGTTTGATTTTATCTTAACTCCTGGGGGAGAATACGTTTTTTTAGAAGTTAATCCCTGTGGTGAGTGGGGAATGTTAGAACGGGATTTAGATTTACCTATTTCTAATGCGATCGCTGATTTTTTAGTCTTCGGTTGATCGGCAAAGCTGGCGCTCAAAAAATTGTTAATCCTAAGTTTTTCAGGAGATTTATGACCGTTTTAATTGTTACTTTTAGCCACGATAATGAAAGTATTCCTCTGGTAATCAAAGCCATAGAAACGATGGGTAAAAAAGCCTTCCGTTTTGATACTGATCGCTTCCCTACAGAGGTGAAAGTTGATCTTTACTCAGGCGGTCAAAAAGGCGGAATTATTACCGATGGAGAACAAAAATTAGAGCTAAAAGAAGTTTCTTCTGTTTGGTATCGACGCATGAGATACGGACTAAAATTACCCGATGGGATGGATAGTCAATTTCGCGAAGCTTCTCTTAAGGAATGTCGGTTAAGTATTCGAGGAATGATTGCTAGTTTATCTGGCTTTCATCTTGACCCAATTGCTAAGGTAGATCATGCCAATCATAAACAATTGCAGTTACAAGTGGCGCGACAATTAGGTTTATTAATTCCGGGGACTTTAACTTCTAATAATCCTGAAGCTGTCAAGCAATTTGCTCAGGAGTTTGAAGCGACAGGAATTGTGACTAAAATGCTTTCTCAATTTGCTATTTATGGAGACAAGCAAGAGGAAATGGTTGTTTTTACCAGTCCTGTTACTAAGGAAGACCTAGATAATTTGGAAGGTTTGCAATTTTGTCCAATGACTTTTCAGGAAAACATTCCTAAAGCTTTGGAATTACGCATCACTATCGTCGGTGAACAAATATTTACGGCGGCGATTAATTCCCAACAATTAGACGGTGCTATCTACGATTGGCGAAAAGAGGGAAGAGCGCTCCATCAACAATGGCAACCCTACGATTTACCGAAAACTATTGAAAAGCAACTACTAGAATTAGTGAAATATTTCGGTCTTAATTATGGCGCAATTGATATGATTGTCACACCAGATGAACGTTATATCTTTTTAGAAATTAATCCCGTTGGTGAGTTTTTCTGGCTAGAACTTTATCCTCCTTATTTTCCCATCTCCCAGGCGATCGCTGAAATCCTCGTCAACTCATAAACCAACTAATACAGAGTCAGAGTATCTTATCGCAATTATCCTATCTGGTGAGGGACAGAAGTTATCGCTTTTCAATTAGGAATGGGGAGCGGAGAACAGGGAAGAAAACTGGCGTACCTGATGACTCTGAATACCGCTATAAGTGTCACCGATGGGAGTGCGGGTAAGGTGAGGATTTGACTTGAGTAAGACGGCAATATATGTTACTATCACAGGGTAATCGCAGCTATATTGAAAAAGCTGCTACTCAAAACTAGGAACGACCATGAATTATCCCAATACCGAACAAAGTAAAGCAATCCCCTTCTTTGCTCGTTTTTTATCTGCGGACCAAGACGAGGCTCCGACTCCTGATTCCCCCCCCGATTCTGAACCCGCTCCCGTTTGGACTTGGAAATGGCCTTCTGACTGGGAAGATAGTTAATTAATTTAAAGATTGTTTTCAGTAATTCAGACAGAAAACAACCACCGCCATAAGTCAAGCAGGAGTAAGATTTATAGCGGTTTTTTGTTCTATTTAGAGTTTGCTAAACAAGTCAATTTGCCAGTGGAGGCAGCAGGGTAGAGGAGGGAGAAAGTGCTTAGTCAACTCAAAACTACTCTTCAGCAATTTCGACTTCTTTGGGAGCAACGGGTTCTTCGGCAGCAATTTCTACTTCAATAGCCTTTTTTAGGTTAAGTTTTAGAACTTGAGAAATTGGTAAACCTTCCACCTCATTAATCAGATATTCTTGAGTTTCTGTTTCACGACGCTTGAGATAGACTGTTTTCAGCAGTGCCTCAATGCCATAACCCGTCACAATGTCACCAATAATGGTAGAGAGGCCTAAGACCCCAAGTCCACCAATTAGTCCCAGGGGACCGCCTAACCCAAAAAGTGCGTAAATCATAGGATAGGCAGTAGCGCTGGATGCGGCAACGGCAATAATGAAAATAATGCCGGGGAGTCCCAGAGAAGCAAGTTTTTGAACAACTTCATCCAGAGAAATTCCCCAGGAGACAAGTTTTTTGTTGATTTCTGCGGGATTAATTCCCAGAAAATCATTGGGAATGGCCGTTTCAGTAGTTTCCGTCATTGATGAGACTCCTAAAATCACTAAGTTGGATTGGTTGGTCGGGATTTCAGTCATATGTCAAGCCTAATTGAGATGTTCTTAACCTGACTTTTAAAACCATTATATATCAGCTTGTAGGATGCGTTAGGCGATAATAATCTTGACAACCGCCGTAACGCACCACTTTTAAATTTTTGAAATACCTGATAAGGGTTAAGAAAAACTTTTCGATCTACTTAATTTCCAGACCAAGACTTTCTCTCGTGTTTCTATCAGATCCATGCCGATTTTTTCTAAAACTCGCTTTGAGGCTATATTATCGGGAGCGCAGCCAGCAGTCACTGTTTGCATACCAGGTTGGGAAAGTGTCCAGTCCATCATTGCTTTTGTCGCCTCAGATGCGTAGCCTTGTCGTCGATATAACGGTGCTACTTGATAGCCAATTTCTACAGCATCTGTGGGTAAACCTGTGACATCAGGAATAATTTTGATCATCACATGACCAATAAGAGTATTTTCTGTTTGATGAATAATTAAACTCCCCCACCCCCACTCATTTTGTAAGGGGAATTGCAGCAAAATATTCGCAATATCAGGGAAAGCTTGAATCAACTCTTGTTCAGCCCAGTCAGCAGCAACTTTTACCCCCACAATTGTTGCCAATTCATCGATACTTATGATTGCCGCTTTCAGAAGTTCAAGCTTTAAGGGGACTAAATATAATCGTTCCGTCACAAGTTTTTCCAGTGCTTTCATTTGATAAAATTCCTCTATCAGTTATCAGTTATCAGTTATCAGTTATCAGTTATCAGTTATCAGTTATCAGTTATCAGTTATCAGTTATCAGTTATCAGTTATCAGTTATCAGTTATCAGTTATCAGTTATCAG
>NZ_JADBUN010000166.1:0-23154 GCF_020245625.1 Microcystis sp. M049S2
GCCAAGCTTTTCTGGTCGGAACCCCCTAAGCCGAGTTTTCAAGGTGCTGCGCCGTCCACTTGGTTTTCGAGACTGGCCTTTTAATTCTAACGTAAAGCCAACCTAGAACGGCGGGGTTTCAGACCCAAAATTTCCGATGAACAACCAAAGTGCTGTAGATATTGAGCAATTCCTAGAGTATTTAGAAACTTCTGAGACGGCTGATGACGTGCTTCCCGAAGAAATTGAAGCGGCAGAGAAAGCCTATCAGGAGTATCTAGAAGGGCGCGATCCTGGCAAATCCTTAGTTAAGTTAAAGGCTGAATTAGGATGTGGCGTTACATCATCTTAAAACCAGCCGAGCGTTACCTAAAACGGTTACAGCCTCGTAGCCAAGAGCCTATCTTAAATGAACTGGATCAATTGCTGGTTAGTCCTACTCAGACAGATTTCAAAAAACTTAAAGGACGTGAGGGTTATCGTCTGCGAGTTGGTAATTATCGGGTATTAATGCAAGTCAATCGAGAAGAACGGCTTTTCATTATCACTGAGATCGGTTCTCGTGGTGATATTTATAAATAATACCGAATCCGACATACTGCGCCACAATACCTCACGGAAGACGATAGTTCGCTTGAGAAGGAGAAAAACGGGGGAAACTAATTGAGATTCCTTCCTTTGGGAGTCGTTGCTAGGGAGAGAAATATAAAGATTTATTAAATTGTAGCTTTTGATACTTTATCGGGGGGGGGAGCGTGTATAGTTCTGTTGTCCGTCTTTGTTGTTGGGTTGGGCTGTTGTTTGACCTGAGATATTAAGAGAGGGGCGATCGCACCTTGTCAAGTGTAAGCTAAACGGCTTTTACTTCGGATCACTGATATAGACTCCAAAAGGGTTATAGCTATTGGATCATGCAGGTTAAATGCCGTTTAGCTTAGCTTGATGTTAGGTCTGATACAGTTAGACTCAAGCCGTAATTTTGTATTAGGAATCAGGATAGGTAGAAATGAAAACTTTCGGTAATTTTTTTGTTGCAGCTTCGATTTTAACTTTTTCATTGTCTGTTAGTGCAGTTAATGCCATTACTTGGAAAAATGTTTCTTACAAAGAAACAAAGAGTAATTTTAAATGGGTATTTGATTGGGATGGACTGCTAGGTGGTCCAGAAAATTCAATTAGCCCACCCAGTAATATTTTCTGGTCACCACTTGAGTTTAAAATTTTTGATTCTCCTAACGATGCTGGTGCCATCATTGACAATTATAAAGTAACTTTTCAGCATGCAGAGGGTCCTCACAGTGAAGATATAAATCCAGGAACAAAATTTGAATTCGATTTTGGGGGTGCTAAGGTAGCAGATCTATTGGGAGGAAGTGGAGATTTACTTGGTCCTGGCGGTACCATAGTAGACCATTTTATTGGTAAAGGGGGAAAAGTTACAGGCTTTCACACTGACACCTATCAACTAAGCTATAAAACTATAGTAGGTGCAGGTGGACTAAATAAAAACCAAGGCTTGAGATTTACAGCAACAGGGGTACATACACCTGAGCCAGGTTCAATACTAGGTTTGTTAGGATTAGGCACCCTCGGCGCAGCTTCAACCATCAAACGCAAACTAAAACCATCCAAATCCTCAGAAAAGGAAACCACGCAAGTCTCCTAGAAACCATCAATAAAAAACTTGCGATCGCGCCTTCATTCACTCTCTTGAAGGGGTTTATTTTTACCATCTTTTTTAACCTTAAAAAAATCTCAGTGACCTTAGAAAAGGGTGAGAAACTCGGCTGAATTGATAATTGCAATCCCTTGATAAGTATCGATAATTAAAAAATCACCTTTTGGCTCTTCGGGACTTGTTATGGTTCGATAGGGGGGCATAAATAGACTAAATCCTTATCTGGCAAGAGATTTAATTGATTAGTTCCCTCTAGATCGAAAACAATTGATAAAAATCGCCAAATGCCTTTCTCTATAAGAGTTTCATCCCTTATAACCTCCGTCCATTGCATAACACAAACCGAAGAACCTTATTTAGGGTTTGCGGCAAAAAGCTTTTCGGTGGGGGCAGGGTGTGGGGGAGTGGAGCATTTGGCTGAAATTTCCCTAAACCCCGTAAATCCCTATCACCCTATCTCCCGACTCCTGAATACTGACTCCCCGAGAGATTAACTTGCTTGGGAGGAGACAAAACCCGATAACTCGCGAAAACGGATCTCATCGCGGTGGGGATCAGAGCGACTAACTTGCACTTGAAAGCGATCGCCTAAAGATACCGAGCGCTCAAAACGATGGGGTAATTCTAACCCCAATTCCTCCAATAAAATCAAGCCTAAATTTTCTTCTTCCCGCAGCCAGCGCAACACCAAAGCTTGCCAGACTTGATCTCCCTGTCGTCGCAAAAATTCCAAACTCCAATAACGATTAGTTTGTCGTTCCACCGAGGTGGCTTCTTGGGCCGAACTAGCGACACTATAGAGAATTTCCTGCATTCTATCCCGGGTAAAAGGCAGTTGATCGCCCCGGAGATGGGCTTTTAGTTGAAAATGGGTCAAAAGGTCAGTATAACGGCGAATTGGCGAAGTTACTTGGGAATAGGTATTCAATCCCAGACTAGCATGACGGTTAGGAATCGTCGTCATCTCACTGCGCGGCATACAGCGACGCAAGGCACAGGAACGCACAGGGCCGGCGGGTAGTAAAATTAACTCCTCATCGGGGGGTAATTCCGGTTGTGGTTGTCCGCGGAAAGGCACCGGGATCTCGTGTTCCTGACAGTAGCGACCGGCGATTTCTCCAGCTAAAATCATCATTTCCGCCACTAATTGCCGAGATGGGGAAACTTCCTGCAATTCTACGATAATTTCGTCGTTAGCCTTCACCTTAATGGATGATTCTGGCATTTGGATGTTAATCGATCCCTGAGATTTGCGCCATGCGTGGCGTTGTTTGGCCCAACGGTTGAGAATCTTCACTTCCGGTTCATGCTGCAGATCCAGATGTAACATTTCGTCCACATCTTCGTAGGTGAGGCGATAGGTGGGTTTAATTGTACTAGGATGGATCCGATAATCGGCGATCGCCCCCGTTTCATCAAGGATTACCCCAAAACTCAACGCGGGACAAAGTTTACCCTGTACCAAACTCATTGGACCGGCGGCCAACTCTAGGGGAAACATGGGAACCATTCCCGTGGGAAGATAGAGACTGGTACTGCGACGACGTGCTTCTAGGTCTAATTCATCATCGGGAAGCACTAAACGGCTAGGATCGGCAATATGAATCCAGAGACGATGACCACCATCCGCGAGCATTTCTACCGATAATCCGTCATCGATTTCCTCGGTACTTTCATCGTCGATGGTATAAATTTTTTGGTGGGTTAAATCGAGACGATTGTTGACATCCGCATCCGCAGGGGGATTGAGTAAATTAAGACGCGTCACATCAAGTACCTTTTTCGAGAATTGAACAGGGTAGGAACTGCGTCGCAGGAAAAGGTTTTCGTGACTACTCCACCATTTCAAATCGACTAACAATTCAAAAGCAGCCTCGGGGGTTTGGGAACGGCCCAGCAGCGAGAGTATGTCCATGGCTGCTGGATATTTTTGTTCGGGTTGGAGGATAAATTTTTCTAGAGATTCCAGACGAATTCGATCGCTTTCTGACCATTCTACCGTTTCACCAGCCAGGGCCTGTTGGAGACGTTGGAGAAATTGGCCTTTTTCCCGTTGACGCTGTTGTTCCACCTCTAGCTGGTGTTTGATTTCCTCTACCTGATTTTCCGAGCGGGCCTCGTAACCATCCCCTTTATTTTTAAAATAAACTTTATCATCACTCAAGAGACAATGGGCCGCATAGCAAAACTGGGGACTGCGATCGGAAAAGAGGATATCGGCCATGGTTTCGGGAGTGACTAACTGATTTTCCCCGGCTAATAATTCCCAGGCCACTTCTAAACCACTAGGATCTAGATAGGGTTGGACTTCCCGCAGAAAATTGCCAATCTCTTTATAGTTGGACGGACCTGCTTTGATAATGTAATCGAAGCGTTGGGGACGCAGTTTATGCGGGTTTCCCCCTTGATCGATGACGATCCAATCTTTTTTACCTTCTGGGCGATCGATCACCCCTAAGCGCCTTTCTCCTTGCACCCGAAATTCTACCAGCGTTCCCTTTTCCACTGCTTCCCCTTACTGCCTATCTATTTTGTCTATTTCCTATCATCCTCGATCGATTACTCGATCGGCAAGAGGAACCATAAGAACCATAAGGCTACTGTGCCAAGGAAACGTATAACCCACATTCCGCACCCTAAAGTGTCACATTGAAAATTTTATCTAAATCGTCAAAACGATTGCCGGCTCTGAATTACAGGCTAATTTGTTTGCCCAGCAGATGCACAATTAGCCCTAAAAATCTGATAGCTCTGATACCAAATTATTGAGATAAACTCTCATTAAGCTGGCGATCTCTGACTAGAGTGTGACACTTCATAATTCTTAGTAATCGCTAAAAGTCTTACTATACAAGGGCTAGAGCAACTTTTGATTTCAACGACTAGGGTGCGGAATGTGGGGTATAAGCCAAGTGAGTCAAGAATGTGCTACGCTCCTGCCATAGATTTTGCAGATTAGTTCTATTTCTCGTAAAACCCCACTCTTGCCTACTTTTCAAGCTTTTTATCCTGTACTTAGACCCCTAACGGGATACTCCGGGTAAATCCTATGAAAAACAATGATATTACAGCCTCTCAAATATCTCTCCCCAAAGGGGGCGGAGCTATTCAAGGAATTGGAGAAAAGTTTTTAGCTAATGAATTTACAGGGACTTCCAGCCTTTCTCTTCCTATTTTTACCTCTGCTTGCCGGAACTTTGAACCTCAGTTAACCGCAGAATACAGTTCAGGATCGGGCAACGGAGTTTTCGGTTTAGGGTGGAGTATTTCTATTCCTAATATTTCTCGCAAAACCTCAAAAGGAATCCCTCAATATCAGGAATCAGATACTTTTGTGATCTCCAATGCAGAGGATTTAGTTCCTGTAATTGATAGTAATAGAACTGAAACTATCAATGATGTTAAATACCAAGTTATGGCCTATCGTCCTCGTCTAGAAGGATTGTTTGCTCAAATTGAACAGTGGGTTGAAGAGCAAAACGGGGATTCTTATTGGCGTGTGATAGATACTAACAATGTAACTAGCATTTTTGGTAAAACTGAGAATGCTAGAATTATTGACCCTGAGAAGCCTGAGCGTATTTTTCAGTGGTTGTTACAAGAAACTTTTGATGCTAAAGGAAATTATATTATCTATGAATACAAGTCAGAAAATACTGACAATGTCGCAAATACTATATCTGAATTAAATCATACTCAAACAAGCAATAAATATATTAAAACTATAAAATACGGAAATATACTACCGTTTCAAGAAGAACAAGCGACTCAACAAAAATGGCTTTTTGCGGTAGTTTTTGACTATGGAGAATACAAAATTGATAACCCCTACACACCCGTACAAACATGGACAAAACGTCAAGACTCTTTTTCCACACATCACGCGGGTTTTGAGATTCGTACTCACCGCTTATGTCAGCGAATTTTGCTGTTTCATCACTTTAGTGAATTAGATTCTCAGCCGGTTCTTGTTCATGCTACACGCTTTTATTATCAAGAATCACCGACTGTAACTTTATTGACAAAAGTTGAATCTATCGGTTATCGCTATGAAAACAAACAATATAAAATAAAAAGTTTACCACCTTTAGAGTTTCAATACACAGCATTTGAGCCAAATAAAGCACAATTTGAGCCGATGGTGGGAGAAAAAGGAGAGTTTTTACCCGGTCTGAATTTTCCGCCAGATTACCAATTAATTGATTTATATGGTGAAGGAGTTCCTGGAATCCTTTACAGCGATGGACAAACAACCCTTTATCGAGAACCCCTAACAGAGGATAATGGGAAAGAAACAGTAACAGTTAAATACGCTCATCCCAATACACTTTTAAGTTTACCTATTCAAGGACAAAGCAAGGGAATTAACCCACAGTTGATGGATATCACAGGGGATGGACACCTGGCGCTTGTTGTCAGACAAGGAGGAACTACGGGATATTATGAAGTTAATCCTGATAGAAGTTGGCAAAATCATCAAACTTTTCCTGCTTTCCCCACAGATTTCTACAACTCGGATAATTATCTAGTAGATGTAACAGGGGATGGCTTGGCAGATCTTTTATTGGTAGAAAATGATAACATTTGGGTTTATCCATCTCTGGGAAAAAATGGCTTTGCTCAACCCATCATTAAAAAACGGGAAAATGGACTTCCTTTCCCGAAACGAGGAGCTAAAAATCAACTCTTGCAGTTTGCTGATATATTTGGTACAGGGATACAACATTTAGTCCGAGTTACTAATGGTAAGGTTGAATGTTGGCCAAATTTGGGTTATGGACGATTTGGTAAACCAATATTACTGGAAAATGCTCCTTCTTTTGGTGAAGATTTAGATGCTTCTCGCCTATTTTTGGCGGATATTGATGGCTCGGGTACAACTGATTTAATTTATGTTTATCCCGAACGAATAGAAGTCTATTTCAATCAAAGTGGTAATAGTTTTAGTGATCCTTTAGTGGTTCATCTTCCGAGTAAATGGGACCTATTGAATCAAATCGAATTTGCTGATGTTCATGGGAATGGGACAACTTGCTTAATTTTTAGCGAAAACCATCCTCAACCCCGTCACTGGTGTTATGATTTTAGTCACCAACAAAAGCCTTACTTATTAAATGAAACTAACAATAATCTTGGCGCAAAATCTACTATTATTTACTGTAGTTCAACGAAATTTTATCTAGCGGATAAACAACGAAGAATACCTTGGATTGTCAATTTACCTTTCCCCGTACAGGTGGTAGAGAAAACTGAAATTATTGACGAAGTTTCTAATAGTAAATTGGTTAGTATTTACAGCTACCATCACGGTTTTTATGATGGAAGTGAGCGAGAATTTCGGGGGTTTGGCTGGGTAGAGCGCCAAGATGCGGAGATTTTGACAAGTGATTCTCAACCGACTGATGTACCACCTATTTTAACTAAAACTTGGTATCATACTGGTGCTTGGAAACGACAGGAAATGCTGTCACAGCAATATCAAAAAGAGTATTTTCAGGGGGATACTCAAGCATACCTCTTACCTGATAGTGTATTTGATGATCTGCCAACGGATGGGGAAGATTTGCGGGAGGTACATCGAGCCTTGAAGGGGATGGTATTGCGCGAGGAAGTTTATAGTTTAGATAAGTCATCTTTGGCAAATAACCCTTACATGGTTACTGAAACTAATTACTGGGTTAAGCGACTACAACCGAAAGGAACAAATGAATATGGTGTATATTTTGTTCATCCCAGAGAAACCCTCACTTATCACTATGAAAGGAATCCCCAAGATCCGCGCATTCAACATGATTTTGTTTTAGAGATTACTCCCGTTGGTAATGTTAAGAAGGCTTGTAGTGTTTATTATGGCAGACGGAACAGTACAGATACTAATCTTAGAATTTATCCTGAACAAAGTGAACTGAAAGCTACTGTTACTTTAAGCGAATTTATCGAGAAAACAGGAGATTTGAGGTTAATCGGTGTTACCTATCAACAAAAAACTTTAGAAATTAATGGTTTAAGTTTACTAGGGAAGCCATATTTCAGTTTTGCTGAGATGGAAAGACAAGTCAATACAGCTTTGAGTCAACAGATAGCTTATGGTGTCGAATTTGGCGGTAATCAGTTACAATCTCGCCTTATTTCCTGGGATGAGTCTTATTTCTGGAATCAGCAGCAAGATGAGTTTCTACCTCTGGGAGAAATAACGGATAAAGCTTTACTCCACCATCATCAACATACTGTATTTTCTCCTGAATGGTTACAAACGGTTTATGGAGATAAATTAAATCAAGATTTGATAGTTAGTCAGCACGGAGGCTATTTTCAGGATAGAGACTACTGGTGGAATAAAGGACTGGTACAACATTATTTTAACGCGGAGCAACCGGAAAGATTTTACCTTCCTTACCAAACTAAAAATGATTTTGCAGAAAACCCTCAACATTCACAAATAGAAGGGTTAAAGGTAAAAACGGTTATCGGTTATGATTCCTATTATCTCTTACCTGTCCAGATTGAAAGCTATATCACGGACACGGAAAAGAATGTTATTACAGCAGAAATTGATTATCATACCCTCTCCCCTTGGCAAATAACAGATGAAAATGGGGTAATTCATCAGGTTTTACTTGATCCTTTAGCAATGGTAATCGCAACCTCAATTTTTAAAGAGGCGAAAAATGGTTATCCGAGACAGGGAGATGGGGATATAAAGAATTTTATCCGTAAAGATGCTACGTTTGAGCAGATTATCCCTAATAATGGTCTTGATGAGGAGGTATTAGGGAGTTATCTACAAGAAGCGACGACCTTCTTTTATTATGATCTGTTTGCCTGGCAAGAGCGTCAGCAACCGGCAAGTTATATCAGTCTAGCACGGCCAACTCATGTTAGTGATCTGCAAGCGGGCAATCACTCTGTGATTCAAGTTAAGGTAGGGTATTCGGATGGTTTTGGCCGAGAAATTGAGTCTAAGTTAGCGGTTGAAGGGGGAGAGGCGATTTTAAGAGATGGTAACGGTAATTTACAGCGAAATGACAATAATCAGCCAGTAAGAGGACAAGTTGCAGTCCGTTGGTTGGTTTCGGGACATACGGTTTATAATAATAAGGGGAAACCGGCTAAACAGTATTTACCCTATTTTTCTAATACTGCTCACTACGAAACGCAAGGGGAAATTATCACGGAAAAATTAGTTCCCCCTCCGACGGTTATTTATTATGATCCCTTATTAAGGGAAATAAAAGTCGAAACCCCTAAAGGTTTTTGCTTCCAAGAAAAGACTGCTAATAGTGAGATTCCTTTCTCTTTAAAAAGCTATGAAATTGCACCAGAAAAGGGAGGTTTCATAAAGGTAGAATTTACCCCTTGGGAAAGTAAGCATTATGACTTTAATGATACGGTTAAGGAGTCAGCTTATTATCAAGCATTTTTGCTCTATTATCAGGAATTTATCAACAATTATCCTGTTAATCCTAGCAAAGAGCAACAGGCTGAAAAAGATGCACTTGATAATGAAATGAATGCGCTCAATAAGGCGGCGGTGTTTTATAATACGCCAAGTGTAGCGGTTTTAGATAGTTTAGGCAATACTTTTTTGAGTATTGAGAATAATTTAGGTGCAGTTGCTAAAGATACGTTTAAGGATATTGTCAATAGTACGGTAACATCTGAAAATGTCTGGAATTTATTGATTGAAAAAGGATATTTATTAGGGGATCAAGTAGATACTAATATAGCTTATGTTACGGTTAAGTTTAATCCTTATTGTCAGGGATTTAAGGAGCAGTTTATTAATGATTTATCTGAGTCCTTTAAACCGTTGGGAGAGCAAATTTTAAATCTTTTAAGACAAAATTGCTTGACATCTTATAATCTTTATGATACACAAGGTCGATTAATAGAGTCTATAGATCCGCGTCTTTATTATGCTAATGTTACTGATATTAGTGGGGAGACAAATTATTATAATTTTAAATATCAGTATCCCATGGGAGATGATGGTAAAAGTCCGAGTTTGACTAATAGTGTAGATGCGGGAACTAATCTCAGTTTAAATAATATTTTGGGTAGTTTTTTATGGAACAGAAGTCCCAGAAAGTTTGACCAAGTTATTGTGTATGATGGTTTACAAAGAAAAACTGAAATCCATGTGAAAGGGTTTAAACTTGATGGAACTCTTGTTACTGATAATGTAGTAGAAACCTTTATTTATGGGGAAAGTCAACCAGATGCAGAGGTGAATAATTTACGCGGAAAAGTTTATAAGCATCAAGATCAATCGGGGCAAATTGTCAATAGTAACTATAATATATCGGGTCAATTATTGGTAACTTCCCGTCAGTTTACACTAGGATACAAGGATTATATTAATTGGGAGCCAACGGTTAATACTGTTGAGTTAGAAAAGGATAATAATGGCAATCCTAAGTTATATATAACCCAATATTCTTTTAATGCGTTACAACAGTTAATCTCGGAAACGACTCCTGATGATTCGGTGACGACTAATATTTACAACCGCGAGGGTTTATTAGACCAAGTTTCGGTTAAATTTAAGGATGGTACGGTGCAAAATGTTATTAGTCAGATTACCTATGATGCTAACCGACAAAGGACTAAGGTTATTTATGGGAATGGGGTTAATACGAGTTATTGTTATGAGGATACAACGTTACATTTAATTAAGCTTTATAGTACCAGACCCGGGAAAGATGCTCAGGGAAATGATCGCAAAACGGTGATACAAGATGTTAGTTATGTTTATGATCTGGTGGGGAATATCACCCGCAGTTATGACCACAGCAATGAGACGGTTTTCTATAATAATCAAAGGGTAGAACCCCTGTCTGATTATACTTATGACGCGCTTTATCGGTTGATTAAGTCTAATGGTCGTCAACATCCGGGAATTAATGTTAATACTGACCGTAATAATGAGAAGGATGGGGATTTTAAACAAAGTAAGTATGTTCCTCTAAGTGATAGTAATGCTCTGGAAAATTATCAAGAGAGTTATGGTTATGATGAGGCAGGAAATTTGATTAAAACGAGTCATATTGCCTCTAATCGTTGGACTCGTACTCATGAAATTATGCCGAGTTGTAATCGTTTAAAAATGGTTAAGTCAGGGAATGGGGTTAATGATAGTTATGATGTGAGTTATGATGATTCGGGCAATATGAAGCAGTTAAATGTTAATAGTAATGTTAATTTAACTTGGAATTGTTGTGAGAATTTGGTTAAGGTTCTGTTTATATCTCGTCCAGGGGGAAAGGATGATTGTGATTATTATACTTATGATAGTAATGAGATGAGAACCCGCAAGGTGTCGGAAAGGTTGGGGAATGGTGGGGAAATTGTTTGGAAGGATGAGAAGCGGTATTTGGGAAGTTATGAGGAAAAATATGTGAGAAATGAGACGGATAACGGTGAGCAAACGGTTTTGATTCGTCAGTCTTTAAGGGTGATGGATGGTCAAAGTTGTGTGGCAATTATTCATTTTTGGCAACAGGATGATACTAAACGGGAAGTTGAGCAGATAGGAACCAGAAGTGTGCGTTTTCAATTGGGTAATCATCTGGGTTCGGTGGCTTTGGAAGTGGATAAGGATGCCGATATTATTAGTTATGAGGAGTATTTTCCTTATGGGGGTACTGCTTTGATAGCGGGGCGAAATCAACGGGAGGTGAAGGTTAAGGAGTATCGTTATAGTGGTAAGGAACGTGATGATAGTACGGGACTTTATTATTATGGGGCGCGGTATTATGCGCCTTGGTTGGGACGGTGGATTAGCGCTGATCCGGCGGGTACGGTGGATGGGTTGAATTTGTACGGTTTTGTGGGGGGGAATCCTATAAATTATCACGATAAACATGGGGAAAGAAAACGATCAGCGCATGATGCCTTCGAAATTCAAAATGCTCAAGGACTAGGTGACACAGGTGCTAACAAACGACGGAGAGTATATGCTCGAAGGTCTTCTACGGTGCCTGGAACTCATACGTCTGTAGCAACAGAAGTCATGTCTACAGCAGTTGCCCATGTTGTGTCAAGCGGTCCTTTTCAGGGGCACCAAGTGATGGATGCGTTTCATGGAACAGGGACTAGGCCTTCCATGAACTATCTCGTTCCCCCTGGCTCCGTTGTAATGGATACTCTAGTACCTCCTGCGGATATTCTAGTTTATTTGAAGACTCAGGGAATTCCCCAAAATGTAACTACTATTAAGGGCATACATGGTTCAAAATCATCCTCTAGTAGTCTTAGGAACCCGGTTCAGGTGCCAGGTCCCCCAGGTGTTTTCCAATATGGTATCCATAGTCGCAGTGGAGGAAGTGTTCGTGCAAGACAAGCACTTGTAGCACAAGCTTATGCATTGCTTGACTTACATCCAGGACACGCTATGCACCTTTCAGGTGATCTAAACCAAACAGCCACTGATGTCCATAACTTGATACAAGCCATTGAACTAGCCGTTCCTGCTAGAGCTGGACAGTTAAGAGTAATAGCTCCAAACAATAATACGCATATTACTCGGGCTACAGGAGTTATGAGGCGATTGGATTTTACAATTACGAATATCCACCCTTTTGATATAGATGTGAAGGCTGACCAACCAAGTGGGCGACCTGGAACTTCAGATCATGGAAGGTTAAGAGTCACTCTTGCACAAAATCCTAGAGTCGGAGCAATGGGCGGCCTATCCTGCATTATTCACCAACTGGCAAAAACCTGATTGTGAGGACATCTCAAAAAACAGACTGTTTTTCAGTCAGATCGCTAGATGAACTTCTTGCCAAGGCTTTCGAGGATTTTCCAAAGTCTTCATGAATAATGCAGGCTATGGCCTGGTCCATTGCCTGAACCACTTTAGTGCGATCGCCTGATCTTGTGGGGTCGGTTGAAGAACGAAACCCAACCCACCCCCAACCCCTCCCAGGAGGGGAGCTAACCATTAACACCTGAAAACTTATGCCGCTAAAAATCATTCCCTATAATCCCATTTTAAAAGAAAGAGCCAGACAACTTCGCCAAAATATGACCCCCGGTGAAGTCAGGCTCTGGCAACATCTAAAAGGTAAACAAATGTGTGGCTATGACTTCGATCGCCAGCGTCCCATTGATCAATTTATTGTTGACTTTTATTGTAAAAGGCTGATGTTAGCGATTGAAATTGATGGTTCTTCCCATGATAGTCAAGAGAGGCAACACCGGGATGGAGAAAGACAAGCGCGTTTAGAATCTTTGGGTGTGCGATTTTTGCGCTTTCGTGAGGAGGAGGTTTGTCGGGAAATTGAAGGAGTATTGAGGGTAATTGAGGAGTGGATCAAAACCCACCCCGAACCATTCCCCTCCAATTCCCCTCCTGGGAGGTCCAATTCCCCTCCTGGGAAGTCCAATTCCCCTCCTGGGAGGGGTTAGGGGTGGGTCAAATGTCAATGATCGACTATCATTTATTGAAGCGCGATCGCCTAATCTTGTAGGTTAGGTTGAAAAAGGAAACCCAATCTATCCCAGGAGGGGAGTTAACCCACCCCCAGCCCCTCCCAGGAGGGGAGTTAAAGCGAGGTAATTAACAATGTCAACGATTAAAATTACAGATTCCAATCTCGATTCTTTCTACAGTCAAAATCCTGATTTTGACATTCTTAATTTTGATTTTTATAACCCATCAGAATTAAAGCAATTAAAAAGCAAATTACAAAATGTTGCAGTTGCTCTAGCCAACCGAGAAAATAATGAAGATGTAGAAGAAAAAATTACCTTACTAAAAGCCCATCAGCGTGTACTCCGCATTAATCCAAGCCCGAATATTGCCAAAATTCTTTTAGACAATGGCATAGACTCAGCACACAAAATTACTGCCATGAGTCAGTCACAATTTATTAAAGAATGTGGAGAAAAATTGGGAGAAGATGGGTTGAAAAAAGCCAAACAAACTTACCTAGCTGCCACTAATATTAAATCTCAAATCATGCACCTCTACGCTAATGTAGCAAGCTTAGTAGGTTCGCGTCATTTCAGATCCATGAACGTAAATCATGTATCAGAGAATATTCTTACCTATTTTGAATCTCTTTCCAGCTATCAAGAGATTTTCGGCAGTCTAAACTATTGCGAATGCTCTGAGTGTAAGTCTATTTTCGGTCCTGCTGCCTATTTAGTCGATCTTCTCAGAATTATTGATAAGGCGATTACAGTACCTAATACCACCAAAGTCAAACCAGAAGATAACATTTCTGATGGACTCAAATTATTTGATCGCCGTCCTGATTTGGCAAAAATTCAACTAACCTGTGCCAATACAAACAATACTGTTCCTTATTTACAGATCGTTAATCAGATTTTAGAGCAAACTGTAGGTAATATCTTTCAAAAGGAGGGCAAGCTTCTCAATAATAATGTGTTTCTTACCCTAGCTCAGACTTACTATCCTTTTAATCTGCCCTTTAACCTACCCCTTCAACAGATCTATACTTATTTAAACAATCAAAAAATTGATTTATCTGACATCTATCAAGCCTTAAATCCAACAGATTTTTCGATCCACGAATATTTAGGCTTATCTGTTGAACAATATAACAATCTAAAACCGACAAACGATCCAAATAAGTTACCCGATATAGTTTCTAAAAATTATGGATTGACTATTACTTCAAGCGATCTAGCGGGACTGGAGCGTTTAGACAAAGATACCGAAAAAACCGGAGAACAACCCAAACCTAATTTTATAGCGCAAACCAGACTTTCCCGACAGCAAGTTGAATCCTTGTTTTCTCAAAATCTCAGTGTTCAAGAACTCTTTGATGTATCTGGGAAATACAATCTTAGTGGTAAAGGGAAGGAATTCACCTTGAAACAAGTTGGCGATCGCGTTACGGGTAACTACAATCCTAACAACGGTGAGTTGCAAGGAACACTGAAGCGCGATCAGTCTAGCAACCGGTGGATATTGAATGGACATTGGCAAGAAGGAACAAAACAGCCACCTAATGATGCTGGTCGTTTTAAGTTTACCTTTGACCTAAATGGATCAGGGTTTACTGGTCAGTGGAGTAAAGGCTATGGGGGAAATTGGGAAGCAAATGCCTGGAATGGAACTAGAGATGACTCTACACCAGCGATAGGCGGTATTATTCCCCATCACTTTTTTATTAACAAGGTACTTGCTGATCAGCAATACCTGAACATTAGTATTAATACAAGCGATCCGAACAATCAATACGAGCAAATTAACAATCTATCCCTTGCGAGGCTCGACGTTATTAATCGGTTTGTACGTTTGGCACAAGCATTAGGCTGGTCTTACAGCGACTTAGACTGGATTCTCACCTCTCTAAGAGCAACTGAGATTGATGATACCACCCTCAGTAACCTAGCAAAAATAAAAAAATTGAGTGATAAATACAATTTCTCTCTAGAGCCTTTAACTGCCCTTTGGTTTGACATCAAGAAGATTGGCATTGGGAATGGTGAGTATTCTGAAGCACCTTTTGATGTAATTTTCAACAATCCTGATCTCATAAAAAACAGTGCCTACAACTCAATCTATCATCCTCAGATAGAGACGGCAACTACAAGTTATGTCAATCCACTTTATCAAGATAAAGATAAAGATGTATTAGATTGGATCATTAGTAACACTAAATTCGAGCAATTTAAAAAGGAGAAACTGCAAGCTAATCAGTTAGGTGATATTCCCTCAGATATAACTTTGGAAAGAGCAAATGTTATCGTAGCGAGCATCCCCGCGTCCGGTGATGATATTAAAACTGTTGCGATCGCAGCTTTTGGAGAGTTAGCCAGTATTAAACTCAGCGTACCCAACCTCTCGCTTCTCTATCGGCATACAATGCTACCAAAACAGTTGGGGATGCTAGTGCCTGAATATGTTATGCTACTTCACCTACTGGGAATGACGCAGAAGATCACAATTAGTGACAAAGAAGTTATCGTAATCAAGTCGATTCTGACTCCAGATGAGGTGCTCAGCGTCGCAGAATCCGTTGACTGGATCAGAGATTCAGGGCTAACCATCTACGATATTGACTACATTTGCAACAAAACTCCTAACGACCAAACTCCTAGTGTATATGTCAATACAGGGTACGATGCCAAAAATATCTTAGTTTTCTTAAAGTCTTTACAACCACTCATCAATACTTCCTTGCTGCAAAAGGATGATTTTGTCTCCAAGGAAATTACACAAGCAGCCTCCGAAGCCTATTACGAAATTCTTCTCCAGCAAGGCTTCATCAATAATCTTGGTCTGATTGTTAAGACGATAACCGAGATGGAGAAGCTAAACTTTTCTATTGTCTCCCAAATTGCTCCAGAAATTGCTAACCCTAACGCAGATCAAATCAACTATATATGCTCTAAAGTTATCAAACAACAGCAAGAACAATCAGAGCATTTTGCTGAACAGTTAGGCTCTTTCTTTGGAGTCAAAGGCGAATTGATGGCAGTTTTGATTGATGGAGTCAAAAATTGGCTAACTAAATCTAACCTTCTGGCTGATTTTTTGTGGACAGTATTGTTCGATATTATTGCTAGTGATGTTTTGATGGGTGAAGCAGTTGATGGGACGAAATTGCAGACAGTTTTTAAAAATAATAAAATCGAACTTTCCTCAAATCTCCAGATAACACCACAGACAACCATTTGTTGGAAAATTACTGATGCAACGAACAATAGAAACTACTATGCTTATACAAAAACCTTCACGCAAATCGACTTTCATCAGGAAAATAACCAACAGATTCTGTTTAGCAGTGCCAGAGTCGATGTCATCAGTAATGGAGACTTAGATTTATCTAAGTTGCCAGCCCTATTCAAGAAAAATGGGAGCGATCTTTCAGCTAACCCTACGGTCGAAGTAATACAGAAGGCAAATACTTGGACAATCCAAGATGTCGATAATAACTGCATCTACTACGCTTATAAGAATACGACAGATCAGATCACCTTCTACAAACCGATTGAGACTGGCAAAGATGCAACAATCCCTGAGATAGTCACTACATTTTTGCGCTCAATTTCACAGTATTTTGTACTGCAACAGAAACTTGGGTTATCGATCGCAGAACTGTCAAGTGTCTTCCAATATCCCCAAACTTACGGTATCAACACCGACAATAAGCCTGTCAAGCTCGCGGTATCCAACGTCAGAGATATCTATTACTTGAAGAAATTGATTGTCGCTTTTGGCGATCGCAAAAACGCTCTGGTGAATTATTTCACCAAGGTTTTTGATAATAACCCGCCAGCGAACGATATGTTGATGACCCAACTGTATGCCATCACGGGCTGGAATCAAGAGCAATGCGGATATCTGTGTCAAAAACTTTTCTCCGCGCCTGGAACCTGTAAGACGGTTGAGGGAATATTTCAGCTAAAACAGGTTTTTGATATTGGTAACGTCTTGGGTGTGGATATCTACTTTCTAGAGAAACTCAGTCAAGTTGCCAGAGTAGAGATGACCAATGACAACTGGCAAACCTACACCAATCTAGCCCGCCAGCTATTGCAGTCTGTTAAAGCCAAAACCACCAGCGAGGCTTGGCCAACTACCTACAAACAGTTGAACGACCCCCTAGAAGAACAAAAACGGAATGCGTTGTTGAACCTAGCCATCTGGCAGTTAGGAAAACAATACAAAGATATTACAGATCCCCGAAAACTTTACGAATATTTACTCATTGATGTCGAGATGGGTGGCTGTGCAGAAATATCCTATATTAAGGAGGCGTTAAATGCAGCCCAGCTATACCTCCAACGCTGCCGACTCAACCTAGAGCGTAATGTCACGATCAGCACCGACGATCTTCCTAATGTCTGGTGGGAGTGGCTGATGAACTATCGCATCTGGGAAGCTAATCGGCAAATCTTTCTCTATCCCGAAAATTATATCGATCCAACCCTGCGAAAATCGAAAACATCTCTCTTCCGTGAACTGGAAAATACTTTATTGCAGGGAGAAGTGACCAAGGAAAAGGTGGAGGAGGCTTATACAACCTATCTGGACAAATTTGCCCAACTAGCAAAACTTAAATATGTTGATGCTTACCATGCTACTGTGCATAACAAGGAGAAAGGGGCGATCGATACCTTATTTCTATTTGCTCGTACTCAAGAAGAACCTTATAACTTTTACTACATTACAAGGGAACAATCTGCCAACTGTAATAACCAAGATGGTTATATTTGGTCAGAATGGCAGAAGATTGACATCACGATTAATGCTAAGGTCATTACTCCGGTCTACGCCTATAATAAGCTTTTCGTGTTCTGGGTAGAATTAACTCAAAAGAAAGAATCGGCAGGGGATAATAAGAAAAATATTATCACCAGTGCCACCATTAAATATTCTTTCTATAATTTCAGTGGTAAGTGGGTTCAACCCCAAACCTTGGTGAGCGATCGGGTTATTAGCGTTCAGTCTTCTGATGATATTTATGGTCCTTTCCGTCCAAGCCTTTTTGATCCAGAAGCCCTTTATTGGCATAAAGTAACAGCAATTACCCTCAACAAAGACAATTTTAAGAATGAATTCAAACCTACTAATCTGGGAGAAAAACTTTGCATTTATTATGGTCCTTTGATCGAGATCAACCAAGAAATTAGCCAGTATACTTTTACATCGGTTGATAAAAACGTTGATTTTCAACAAGACATTATAGAAGCTGTAGCTCAAGATAAATTAATGGTTTTGGCGAATCAAAAAGGATATTTTTTGGTGATTCCCGCTCTTACCGTTAATGATGAATTGGAACATTCTTTTTTACTGGATGATAATGAGCATTTAATTTTTGAACCCAATCCTCTCCCAACTGATAGACAAGATCCTACTTTCAGAATAGGTGTTGATAGAACAGTTAATTCTCTAGCAATTGAGGAATCAAGTCAATCGCTAATTGATGGTTATATTGATGAGATGGTTGGACAACGAGAAATTATCGTAAGCAGTGGAACTCCCATTTTGTTAGCTAATTTTCCCAAGCATAACGTTACAATTGTGCCTGTAAAAAATCAGCCTGGTTGGTTTTTACTGAATATCTCTAACGAATCTTTTTTGATAACTAGCAATGGCTTTCAGCAAAAAGACGATCAAAAACAACAAGTTACTTTTCAGAAAATTACAGAGGCTCTAGGAACTTATAAGCATTTTGGACATATTACTGCTGATGACTTCGAGTCTCCTGATATCATTGATGTTGGCATAGATAATGAGTCATCGAAAAAGTTTTTTGGATATTTGCAAACAGAGGGATTAATCGCTCAAAATGGAATCGTTGATATATCAGCCGTTGAAGATTATAAGATTCAGGATATTGCGCGGGTTATCATAGCTGGGGATGATCCCAAACGGTTAGATAAAGCTGAGTATGTCAGAAAGATTCTTCTTGCTTCTAATGCTTGCGTGGTGACAGAAACATCTTTCGTATCTGCTAATATTGATAATGAGTCATCGAAAAAGTTTTTTGGATATTTGCAAACAGAGGGATTGATCGCTCAAAATGGAATCGTTGATATATCAGCCGTTGAAGATTATAAGATTCAGGATATTGCGCGGGTTATCATAGCTGAGGATGATCCCAAACGGTTAGATAAAGCTGAATACGTCAGAAATATTCTTCTCTCTTCTGGTAAGACTACCTCATTAAACTATTTTAGTAGCAATTTCGGCATTGACAATAATATTCATACCTTAAATTTCAATGTAGAAAGGCTGACAACGGCTGCCATTCAAGAACTGAGTCATAAATTATTTACTGAAGGAATAGGTGAATTACTATCCCTTCGTTCCCAACAACCTCCTAACACAATCAAATTGCTTTTTGAGCGATTAAAACCCGGTTCTCAAGTAACGCCACCAGCCATACCTTGTGGCGAACAAGTTGACTTTGACGGACCTTATGGTAACTATTACTGGGAACTATTCTTTCATGGTCCAATGCTGGTAGCCAATATGTTGAACAATAATCAACAGTTCAGGGAAGCAGAGCAATGGCTTCAGTATATTTTTAACCCTACCGTTCCCCCACTCCCAACAATTACCAAGGATTCATTTAAAACTGACCACATTAGTTCATCAGAATCGGAACAAATTTACAATAAACTGAAAACTGCGAATCCTCTCTTAATCAATGATAAGGGTGAAGTTTTAGAGTCGGTATTGAGCTTGTCAATTGAATCCTTAATCAAAATTATTTCACTGAATGTTCTTCAGACTCAAGAGGTAAAAAATATACTGGTTAATTATTATTTAACCACTGCTACCGCACGTTACTGGCAGTTTTTGCCCTTCCGTAACCACACCTTGGAGTCATTAAAAGCACAACTACAGAATTGTGCCGAAATTGCCACGTATAATGACGACCCCTTTGATCCCCATGCTATTGCCAGACTTCGTATCGGAGCCTATGAAAAAGCCGTAGTGATGAAATATATCGACAATTTGCTGGAATGGGGAGACTCCGAATTTACAAAATACACTTGGGAATCCATTAATGCTGCTACCATGCTCTATATCTATGCCTACGATCTACTGGGGCCTAGACCACAAAATATGGGAGATAGTCAGAGTCAGTTCCCGGCAACTTTTCAAGATATTCAAGCTAAATATGCGGGAGAAAGTGGAGGAATTCCTCAATTTCTGATTGACTTAGAACATAAACTTGGAGTCACTCAAGATATCACAGTTATACAACCGTTAGCGGGGAAAGTTTTCAATGAGCTAGACACTTATTTCTGCGTTCCCGAAAACCAGCAATTTACAGCTTATTGGGACAAAGTAGAGGATCGACTCTACAAAATTCGCCATTGTCTCAATATCTTGGGGCAAAAGCAATCATTACCACTATTTGAAGCCCCTATTAGCCCAATGGCATTAGTCAAGGCAGCCGCAGCTAGTAACAATGTCTTGGATATAGCTACCCAGTTGCAGCCCCGTATCCCCAATTATCGCTTTAGCTATATGTTAGAGCGTGCTAAGAATATTACCAGTACAGTAATTCAATTAGGGACTTCTCTCCTTTCAACTCTTGAGAAAAACGATGCTGAAGCATTAGCTTTGCTGCGTTCTACCCATGAAGGGCAAATTCTCAAGATGATGACGATGATCAAGCAAAAACAAATTGAAGATTTGCAAGATCAGTTAGCAGCACTCACTCAAAATAAGCAAAGTGCTCAGTATCGACATGACTATTACCAAAACTTAATCCGTAATGGTCTTAACAGTGCTGAACAAGCCAACTTGGTTCTGATGGCAAGCGCATTGTATCCTCAATTGGTAGCCAATGGTATCAGGGGTGTTTCGATCGCCGGCTATTTATTACCTGATATTTTTGGTTTAGCTGATGGGGGGATGCAGTTTGGAGATGCTATTAATGCGGGAGCGCAAATTAGTGATAGTATTGCTTCAATGCTCAATCAGAGCGCGTCACTGGCGGCCATTGTAGGGCAAAATCAGCGCCGTCAAGAAGAGTGGGAGTTTCAACAACAACTCGCTCTATACGAAATTGATCAAATTGATTTGCAGATTGTCGCTACTAATGTTCGTATTGCTATCAGCCAACAGGAACTCTCAATTCATAATCAACAGATTGAACAATGGAATCAAGAAGAAGATTTTCTCAAACGCAAATTTACCAATCAAGACCTATACCAATGGGCGATCGCTCGGATTTCTACAATCTATTTCCAGACCTATAAACTGGCTTTGGATCTGGCATTAGCTGCTCAATCTGCCTATCAGTTCGAGTTGGATCGGGATGATGCTTATATCACTTTTAGCTATTGGGATAGTTTGTATAAAGGATTGTTAGCCGGGGAAGGATTAATGCTCTCGCTCACTCAATTGGAGAATGGCTATATCCAGAACAATACACGCCGTCTGGAAATCGAAAAAACTATCTCTTTGCGTCAAACCTTTCCTAAGGAGTTTATTCGCTTTAAATGGGGACAGGGTGAAGGGAAAAAAGGCGAACTCCAGTTCTCCCTAAGTCAAAAACTTTTTGATTTGGATTTCCCCAGTCACTACTGTCGTAAAATTAAATCAATTTCTATTTCCATCCCTGCTGTTATTGGTCCTTATCAAAATCTCAATGCAACCCTCACCCAGAACAGTAATACAGTGGTTCTCAAGCCTAGCCAAGATACGGTGAATTACCTGATTAAGAAAACTAACCCGCCACCGTTACCGAATACACTAAGGGAAAATTGGGTTCCGAATCAACAGATTGCCCTTTCCAGAGGAGTAGAGGATTCAGGGATGTTTGTTCTCGATTTCAGGGATGAGCGCTATTTACCCTTTGAAGAAACGGGTGCTATTTCTTCCTGGACTCTGAGCCTGCCACCAGAAACGAATCGCCTCAATTTTGACGATATTTCCGATATTATCGTTAAAGTGCAATATACCGCCAAAGACGGTGGTAGTGCATTTGGCGAGCAGGTCAAAAAGCTTTATCAAAATAGTACGGAGGATGACTATCAAAATCTAAACGCAAAATGCTTCGAGCTTAAACAGGCTTTTGCAGGCTCATGGGCACAGATGTTTGCTACCCCACCAATAGAAAACCAGCAGAAAATGGTTTTCCCGATTACGGATAACATTATTTTGCCCAATCTCAATAATGTTCAACTTCACACTGTCTTACTACAACTTAAAGTGTTGAAGGATGACAAAGAGGTAACTGTAAGCGGCGATTCCTTCGTTAGTTTGCAAGTTGTGCAAGTGGATGGAAAACCCTTTCAAGAGCCTTCAAATCCTGTTTGGCTACCTATCTCGAATAATTTCGGGGAACTTAGCTCTGACGGACTAAAAGACTTGATGACTCAGTTCAATAATATGGGTCAGAAAAAAGTTCACTCGATGCATTGGGGACTGGTCTTTAACCCAAACAATACCCCTCCTGATTTGCTGACAGATGGCAAGCTAGATCCTATGAAACTGTTGGATATTGCACTGGTGATAATTTACCAGACAGTTCCGTTTAGTTTTGGACGATAGCTTGTTCGTTCAACACTTTTGATTTAAGAATTCATTTACCAATAAGGAGAACTAACGATGGCTGGTTACAATCCAACGACCTGTTATAACAACCTAAAGGATCAAGGAAAACACCCTTGTCCTGGTGATGGGGGAACAGGGCTTTCATATCATTGTGGGAATCCCCCCCCAAAAACGGTTTGGTGGGATTTTTGTCACGAGAACGGAAAAGTTGATGAGAGGATGTATGCGCCTTACCCAGCTATAGAGGTTTATGACATTACTCAATGCCAAGATGAGGAATATGAGTCAAAATGCTATCCACCAAAAGACCCTAACATACCAGCTTTACCAGTTTTCCCTAGCCTAAAAGAGGCTAATACCATTTTTCAAAAAGTATGTCATACTTGGTAAAGGTATAGTTTGTGTGGTAAAAAGGCAATGAGTGGAGTCCCTAATATTAATGTTGCTGAGTCAGTAGAAGACTTAAAATCCTTGTTGAAGCAACAAGTAA
>NZ_JADBUN010000167.1:0-9963 GCF_020245625.1 Microcystis sp. M049S2
GTAGGGAGGCACAATTATTTGTAGGATGGGTTAGCGGTAGCGTAAACTATGCGGGCGTTGGGTTTCATGCTTCAACCCAACCTACGTTCATCTTATATTTAATTCCACCCACCCACTTAATAGTGTGATTAACTCTCAAGTTATGAATTGTTTCTCCCCACACCCCACACCCCACACCCCACACCCTACACCCCACACCCCACACCCCACACCCCACACCCCACACCCCACACCTTTTGACGATGAACCAAACCATAGTGATCAAAATCGGTACTTCCAGTTTGACCGATAATGAAACCGGCCAATTATCCCTATCCACGATCGCCGCTTTAGTGGAAGTCCTCACCCGGTTGCGCGCTGCCGGTCATCGGGTGGTATTAGTATCTTCCGGGGCCGTGGGGGTGGGCTGCCGTCGTCTGGGAATACAGGAAAGACCGAAAAAAATCGCCCTCAAACAAGCGATCGCCGCCGTCGGCCAAGGTCGTCTGATGCGGATCTATGATGACCTCTTTACCAGTCTTGGTCAACCGATCGCCCAAATTTTGCTGACCCGTCCCGAATTGATGGAACGCACCTGTTATGTCAACGCCTATAATACCTTTCAGGCTTTGTTTGAATTAGGAGTAATTGCCATCGTCAACGAAAATGATACGGTGGCGATCGATGAGTTAAAATTCGGCGATAATGACACTTTATCAGCCCTTGTGGCCAGTTTAATCGAGGCTGACTGGTTATTTATCCTCACCGATGTGGATCGCCTCTACAGTGCCGATCCGCGGCTATTTCCCGAAGCGGCGGCTATTGCCCGAGTTAGTCCCGCGGAATTAGCGCAACTATCGATCGATGCCGGTAGTAGTGGCAGTCAGTGGGGGACCGGGGGTATGGCGACTAAATTGGCCGCGGCCCGGATTGCCACAAGCGCCGGGGTAGAAATGGCGATTACTAGGGGACGGCAGCCCGGTAATATCTTAAAAATTATGGCAGGAGAGGCGATCGGAACCCGTTTTGAGGCCCAAAAACGCAGTGATAACGCCCGCAAACGCTGGATCGCCTACGGACTAATGCCCATGGGTAAAATCTATCTCGATGCGGGGGCGATTCAAGCCATTTGTCAGGGGGGAAAATCTCTCCTCGCGGCCGGGATTACCAAAGTGGAGGGGGAATTTAGCGCCTCGGAATCGGTGCAATTGTGCGATCGAGAAGGACGGGAAGTGGCCCGGGGAATTGTTAATTATAGTAGTGAGGAGATCGATCAAGTTAAAGGTCAACATTCCGAGCGTATTGCCAGTTTATTAGGTTATATGGCCGCAGAAACCATTATTCATCGGGATAATCTCGTCATTTTGAGTGCCTCGTCCACTACCTCGACTAAGTAGTCGTGCAAAATAAATTTCCTAGTGAAGATAGGCAAGAGGCAATAGGCAAGAGGCAAAAGCTTTATCGAAATGTGTAATTAATTTTGCTTAGGTACTTAATAAGGGATAATTCCGCCACCCAGCGCTGGTCTGGCCAATGCCTTAAATGTAAAGAAATGTCTCAAAAAAACAACAAATTGTTAGACAAGCAAGAGAGTTAGACTAGGGATGTCTCCCGAAGTTCAACCCTGTGAGATTATAAATAAAGCGAAACTCAAAAATGTCTTTATTGCTGTTGGGAGAAACTTAATAATGCGAGACGCGGTAACTAGCCTGATTAGAAAATACGATGTCACCGGACGTTATCTCGATCGAGATGCGATCGATAATCTTAAACAATATTTTGCCTCGGGAACTGCCCGTCTAGCTGCCGCCACCCTAATTAACGCTAATTCGGCGGCGCTCGTGCGTGGGGCGGCGATTCGTCTATTTGAAGAAGTTCCCGAATTGATCCGCGCCGGGGGTAATGCCTACACCACCCGTCGTTATTCTGCCTGTCTGCGGGATATGGATTACTATCTCCGCTATGCCAGTTATGCCCTAGTAGCTGCTGATACTAATGTTCTAGATGAGCGGGTACTGCAAGGACTGCGGGAAACCTATAATTCCCTGGGTGTTCCCATCGGTCCGACGGTGCGCGGTATCCAAATCATGAGCGAAATGATTCAAGCCATGGCTACTGAGGCGGGTATTGCCGACACCTCTTTGATCGCCGAACCCTTTGATCATCTCACTCGTGAATTAAGCGAAGTCTCTATTTAAATTCAGTTATCAGTTATCGGTTATCAGTTTTGTTCGTTCAATCAATGAGTTGATTTTTTGCTTGCTAGAATTGAGTAAAGTCTTCCGTTGCTACGGTCAGATGACCGAGTTTCTTAGTGGATTCTTTTCATGAACAGCGAACAGTTATTGCTATCGAGATGGCGTGATTTGCCGCCAGACAAACAGAGAGAGGTCTTAGATTTTACCGAATTTCTAGCCACACGTCTCTTGTCGTCGCCAGAATCAGAAGCTAGTCCGAACTTGTCCGCATCGCCAGAAAACTCTCAAACTCCCGATCGCCGCTGCCAGTCGATTCCCGCTTTGATCGAGGCAGTCAAACAACGCTATCGGGAATTACCCGATGATGTGAAATGGCTAGACAGTACGGTATTGATTCGCCAAGAGCGAAACGGGCGATGACAAATGCTTTTAGATGCGTTGTCGATGCCAGCGTTGCCATTAAACAGTTTATTCGCGATCCCCTTTCTGAAAAAACGATCGAATTATTTGCCCTTCTCGTCGAACCAGAAACGGAATTTTTGGTTCCTGATCTGTTTTACATTGAAATGGCAAACATTCTCTGGAAATATTTGCGGGCAGGACAATTGACTGCAAGGCAAGTTCAAGAGGCCTTGACCTTTCTAGAAGGTTATCCCCTGTGGGTTTTTTCTACTGTCCCTCTCATGAGAGAAGCTGTGAATCTCGGCATCGCCTATAATCTGACCGCCTACGATGGCTCTTATGTCGCCCTTGCCAAGCGGCTAGACGCACCCTTGTTGACCTTGGATCGGAAGTTATTCGAGGCTTTGGCTACCAGTTCCCTTGCCGTTTTTTGGTTCGACGATTTCCCTATCCCCTAAAACAACACTATTAACTCGCCGTCGGCGATCGAGCCATTGTTGTAAAATAATCGCCGCCGCTTCCCGATCAATCGCTCCCTTATCCCAAGAGGAAAACTGTTTTTTAGCTTTTAAGAATTCTTCCGCCTCTAGGGACGTGCAACGCTCATCAATGTATTCGAGGGGTAAATCCAAGGCGATCGCTAGTTTCTGGGCATATTTTTGTACCTGTTTAGCCTGAAATCCTAACTCTCCCGCCATGGTATAGGGCAGTCCCGCCACCAAAATCTTAATATTTCTTTCCTTGACAATTGCCTTAAATTGTGCTATGTCGGCAACAAAGGAAGAACGGATAATCGTAGTCAAACCAGTGGCGATTAAACCTGTACCGTCACATCCTGCCACTCCTACCCGTTTTTTGCCGATATCTAAGCCCAGGGCGGCGACCCTTTCCATTACACTGGATGCCCCTGATCCGGGGGTTCCGAGGGGGGTTTAGCGGGGGGAAGTTCTCCCGGACTGTCGAGGGAGTCTAGGGGGGGATTATTGGGCCATTTTAACCAAGACATCCGACTAGGGATGGGAGTTCGCGGCACCGGTTGTAAACCCTGCAGCATTTCTGCCAGGGCGGAATTTTCCGGCTTAGTTTCGCGGATTTTGTGCCATACCGAGCGCGACATCATCAGGGTGTGGGAACTGCGGATTGCTCCCAATTGTTCCAGATATTCCCGTCTTTCGTGCTGATAATCAGCCGATATCAACTCTAGCGATCGAGGGGGATACTTGCGCGTGATCTGGGCCATCTGGATTAATAACTTAGGATAGAGCCAAGTGTAGGCGGGATGGACAATTAATTTCGCTTGATGGGGTCGCTCATCCTGATTAGATAGGATTAATTCAAAATAACCGATCGCCGCTTTTCGTTGTGGTTCAAAAACGTAACCGCGACTAATTTGCGGACCGCCGCACCAACTTTGACAGCGACCGAACAAACTATCAACTAAACTGATTTTAAAATCCTGGATATGGCGATCAAATACCTGACGCAGTAGCGGCGGCATAGACACACAATCTAACTGATAAAGTAATTGAGCGTCAGCATTGCTCACAGGCAGTAAATTCGGTAAATCTGCCTCTTGTTTGCTCAATTCCTGTAATAATTGCGGTGGTAAAGACCAATAGGTTAATTCTGCCAAAGGCTGAAAACCGTGTTGCCGAAAAAGGGCTAAACTGTCCTTTTGATTGATATTAACCTCTAACACCCAGGTGCGCGCTTCCCAAACCGTTTCTAGACAATAACGCAGTAATTGCGCCCCGATGCCCTTGGGTTCGCCTAAAGACTCCGCCGGATGCACCCGCACCTGTTCCACCCGCCAAGTGCTGCGACTACTATTAAAAGGAGTGACTTGGATGGCCCCGCGAATTTTCCCTTCTTCTCCCCGATTGGCCAGGGACTCGGCCACATAGACATGAAAACGGTGTTGCAGAGGATTGGGAAAAAAACTGAGAATTTTAAACAACCCAAACCAAGGCCGCACCTGCTGCACCTGCGTGCGGAAATTTTGGGCGCGACGATCAATATCCTCATCGAAGTCATCCAAGGTTAAAGCTTCAATGTCTTCTAAATCCCGATATTGTACGGGACGGATTGGGCGATCGCTAAAATCGTCCCCTTGGGGAACAGGAGAAGTGGTCATGGCTCTGGGGTAAATATCGTCTATGCAGCTATCTTACCGTAGAATCTAGAGGCACTTCTGCACCAATAACAATTTCTGAGGGATCATAGGGGACGACCACAGAAAGGACACCTCGATGAGCATCTGGGGTTTTTTAGGCCAAATTTCCAATCATGACAATTCGATGCTACAATAACGGACGGTTAATCAGTCCGAATTTGCAGTAAAAGTCTTTGAGTCAATCTGTAGATACCACTAACACCCTAGACACTCTAGCTCAAGAACTGGCCGCCATTCAGCAGACCGGTTCTAAGCGCGTCGCTTTATTGGGTTCCCGTCATGTTCCCATCACCCACCAGCAATTGATCGAAATGATGGCCTATGCCCTCGTGCTGGCGGGCAATCGGATTATGACCTCCGGGGCGACGGGAACCAATTCCGCCGTCATTAAGGGGGCAATGCGGGCAGATCCTAATCTGTTAACCGTGATCTTACCCCAAAGTCTTGATCGCCAGCCCCTGGAATCCCAAGAACAACTTCAGCAGGTTATCCATCTAGTGGAATGTCCCGAAAATGACCATCTATCCCTAGGGGAAGCCAGCAGCCTCTGTAATCGGGAGATTATCAATCGTTGTCAACAGTTAATCTGTTTTGCTTTCCACGACAGTCAAACCCTTTTGCAAACCTGCGCGGAAGCGGAAGATCAACGCAAGCTAGTTACCCTATTTTATTTTGACTAAATTCAGCGATGAATCTCTCCGTCAGTGCCATTCTTCTCTATTCGATAGTGGCTGCCGCTATCTCTGTCTATCTACCTTTTCTGCTGGTGGCTTACGCTAGGGCTAAGGTGGGTTACGATACCTCCGCTCCCCGGGCCATGTTCGACCAACTCCCAGACTACGCTAAACGAGCAACTTGGGCCCATCAAAATGGTTTTGAAACCTTTATGATCTATAGTGCCGCCGCTCTCATGGCCTACGTTACAGGAGTCTCCTCATCCTTGGCTGCTAACTGTGCGATCGCTTTTGTGATCCTCCGGCTTTTATTTTCCCTTTTTTATATCACTAATGTCCCGATCGCTCGTTCCCTGATGTTCGGTCTTGGTTCTCTGTGTACTTATACTCTCTTTGGGTTGAGTTTAATCAAGATTCAGTAGAATTCCCGAAACCCGATGCAGGAGAGTGGAAAAACGCTATAGTTCGGGAGCGGTAAAGAAGTTGCTTAACCCAAACTATAGTTAATTGTGTTACTGATAAACCGGTAATTTGGGATTATCCACTGATAACAAACCGGTTAAAAGTGAGGCGGGTTTTTGACTATAGGGCCAAGCAAAAGCATGGCGAAAAGCCGCATCTTGACAAGCTTGTAATTGTCGAAAATCGATCACGTCTAGGGTGAGTAAATTTTCGTACTCGAAGGGGAGCCGGACATTGTGTAAACCAGCATTATCGGTACAGATAGCAATATCAACCCCCGCTTCAAAACAGCGATCGAAGACTATCTTTAATTGCGATAAACTCTCAAGGGTGCCAGTTTTTAAATAGGTGGTGGGACAGACTTCTAAACATTGATGACGACGGGCAACTTCCGGCAGCAATTCCGGATATTGTAGGGGAATTTGAATACCGTGACCAATTCTTTGCAGATAGGGCAGTAATTGGGGATAACAACCGTCCTTTGTTTCGTAAAGATGGCCGGTGGTATTTAAACCGTTTTCCCTGGCATAACTGTATAAACCGGCAAATTCCTCTAGTCGAGTTTGGTAGTGGGAATCACCCCCCGCAATATCGATCGCACAGACGTATTCTCTCATCCCTAGGGCTAGATCAACGATCGCTTTGTTGACTTCGTAGGGAAGTCGCGAGTGCATACAGAGAATTTGACTGGTAATAATCGGATATTCGCTCATTTTCGAGGCTTGACCAACGATCTCGACAATTGATCGCATTTGCTCGATGCGCTCTGTTTGGTTCAAATGTTCGTCGGTGCGATAGTAGGGAGTATAGCGCAATTCTAAATAGGCCAGATTCTCGAAGATGTAAGCGCCGCGAATCAGACGATAGATAAAATAGGGCAAAGTTTGGGCGGTTTGAACACTTTCGACTAGGGTATGTAATTCCAAATACTCATCTAAACTATTGCGTTTGCGGGTGTAAAATTCCTCAAAAGCGGGATATTCTGGGAATTTATCCGCTAAATCCCGCTCATGTCTGTGAAAGTAGCGCCAGAGAATTCTCGGTACTACCGATCCCCCTAAATGCCGATGCAAATCCGCGTATAAAGCCACAACTCCGCTGCTCCTTAGTCTCTCAAATGTTCCTTAAATATAACGAAGTTTTACAATTGTTTGACAATTGCTCGCAAATAGTATCAGTACCTAGTCGGTGAACAGTGTGGGGTGTGGGGTGTAGGGTGTGGGGTGTGGGGTGTGGGGTGTGGGGTGTGGGGTGTGGGGTGTGGGGTGTGGGGTGTGGGGTGATGGGGTGTGGGGAGTTTTCTCAGTGAACTGATAACTGATTACTGATAACTGATCACTGCTTAATGATTTGATAGCATGGAGGAAAACCTATAGAGGGTGAAGCGGTATGAGTAACTATAAAGATTCTTCTTCGATGCGCTATTTCTTGGCAGGATTAAAACCCTTTGCCCAACCTTTATTTTGGCTGCCGCTAGGAATATTTTCCTTAGCTCTAATTGCTTTCTCAATATATCAACAGAATCCTGGATGGTTGGGTTCGGTATTCGATACCCCAGGAATGTCCTTGGAGGAGCGCGAAATCCGGAGCAACAAGATTACCGATACTCCTCTCCCCACTGCCGCACCACTGCCGGCCATTCCTGCCAATAATAATACCGCTCGCCCGGGGAGACCGGCCTCGACGCAGCCTTTTGATCCTTTAAATACTAATCCCAATGACAACCAGAAACCCTCTTTATTCGCCCCGTTAATGCCGCCAGTCAAGCCAAATCCAGTACCGAATACTAGTAAAACTCTGCAACCGATTCAAGTGCAACCGATTAGTGGCAACAATAGCAATTATCCTTTACAGAGAGAAATCGAAAATCGCTCGCGGACTAATAACTTGAATAATTATTCTAATCTCAACCCCGGGGGCAACCCGAATCAAGTCAACCCCCAGGGAAATTATTCCCCTTATCAACAAAATACTCAGCCCCTACCCTCCTGGAATAATGCCAACCCTAACCCGGTCCCCGGCCCTGGCAACCAATCCAACTATTATCAACCCCCCGTATATCAGTCCCCCGTTTACGGCAGTCAACCCAACGTCACCGGTTATCCCAATCAGGGAATGCCGCCCAACAATAATGGCATCCCCAATCAAGTTCCCCCTCAAACTACTAACCGAGGCTTCACTATCCAACAACCCATTGATACCCGGTCTTCTGGTTACTAGAAGGACTTAGATAGGGATTGCTGAATAAATCTAAAAACCTTGTTGGATAATATTTTTAGACTTTTTTGAAATCAAAAAGTACCAGCGATTGGAGTGATTGGGGGGAAAATTCAGGGACTTTTTCCCTGAAAATTAGGTAATTGACCGCCTGAAAATGGGTAAAACCCTACACCCCACACCCCACACCCCACACCCTACCCCCACCAACAAACTTTTTGCCGCAAACCCTAGATAGGAGCTTGCAGGAAGTCTAATAAAATCGGATTAACTATTTCTGGAGCTTCATCCTGGGGACAGTGGCCCAAACCAGCTAAGGGGATAAACTGTTTTACTGTCGGGAATCTTGCTAATTCCCGGCCCAAGGACAAGGGTTCCCAGGGATCCTCGCTACCCCAAAGCAGAATAGCCCGACAGGGGAGAATCGGCAGCAGGTCTTCTGGGAGTGGGCCGCCAGAATAACCGGTAAAAGCGAGGAAAACCTCGATCGCTCCTGGATCTCGGGCGGGTTTTAGGATTATTTCTACTAATTCCTCTGTTACCGCTTCCGAGCGCCCATAAGCTTGCAGGAGAATTTTACGCACTGTCTGGGGTTTAGCGATCTGTTGGAAGAAAAAAGCCCCAATTGCTTTATTTTTGAGAATTATTTGGGCAAAATCTGCGCCTAAACGACGATACCAGGGTAATTCCCCCCGTTTTCTTTCGTGTAGTAGTCTGAGGGAACAATTAATCGCCGCTACCCCAAGGACAAAATCGGGATAATCGACGGCAGCCTGCATAATGGCCACGCAACCGATGGAATTACCCGCCAAAAAAGCAGGACCCCCCACCACTTCCCGACAAAAATCGGCAATCTGCGCCCCCCAAGTCTCGAAAGTATAATCGATCTCCTTTTGCGGTTCGGGTTTGTCGGAACCGCCAAAACCAATTAAATCTAGGGCAAAACAGCGACATTTTTCGCCTAAAACGGGGATATTTTTGCGCCAATGTCCCCAAGATGCCCCAAATCCATGCACAAGCACGATCGCAGGTCCTGTCTCCCCCGCATTTTGATAGGTGATTTTGAATCCCCGCCAATGCCAAATTTTTGCTTGTGTCTCTAATCCTAGAATTTTTTGCATATTTTTGTTTATCTGTAAAGTATTTGTTGCTTTTCTTAATATATACTGTCGGGTTAACTGGCGGCTTAACTGGTCGTCTGGGGATGATGCCAAATCCCGTCATAGTTCATCTCAAATGAACCCAACAATCGCCAATTATGATGAACCCTAGAAAGAAGTATTAAGTCACCTAGAAAACGGGTTTCTTCAAGAAACCCGTTTTCTGTGGGGTTTTTTGCGGAAAGTATCCCCCTCTTTTCGTAGTTCCCCCTCCCCTCGTAGTTTAAGGGGGTAACGTCATAACAATCCGTTGCCAAAACAGACTTTTCAGAATATAATAGATAAGAGTAGTCATTCATCGCTCAGATTAGTTAAGATGACATTACATGACTAATAATATTGACCATGACCGCTTATTTAAGGAGTTAATCTCCACCTTTTTTATCGAATTTATCGAGTTATTTTTTCCTCAATTGATGGATTATTTAGATAGAAACTCGATTACTTTTTTAGACAAAGAAGTATTTACAGATGTCACGGAAGGAGAAAGGCATGAAAGCGATTTAGTCGCACAAGTTAAGTTTCGCGGAAAAGAATCTTTTTTTCTGATTCATGTCGAGGCGCAGGAAAGTTCCCGCAAGTGGTTTAACCGGCGAATGTTTACTTATTTTGCTCGCTTTCATGAGAAATTTGTCTTACCGATTTATCCGATTGTAATTTTTTCTTATTCAAAGCCAAAAAGAGCAGCGATTAGTCAA
>NZ_JADBUN010000168.1:0-47796 GCF_020245625.1 Microcystis sp. M049S2
TAACAATTTGTAATATTCCTTGTTGACACCCTTACTGACAAAGAAAAAACTGAAATCAAGTCAGGATAAGGGTTGGAGTGCTTACTGCAAAAATTGTTAAGAAAGATCCCTATAAGGGATAGCTTAATAAGGGGGGCATCGGATAATTTTTAACGCCTACCTACTTAAAAATGGGGAAAAATCAGGAGTTAAGCTGCCGGTGTCCAAAGTATAGGAGAAATTTGGGCTAATCAATTAGCCAGTTTTGCCGGTTTAGCCGAATTATCCTCAATCACATCTAACCGCGAAAAAACCGCCAAAAAGAGTGATAATAAACCTAGCTATTCCCAGAGTAACAAGGAAAGCCCGATGGTGAAAACAGTAATAGGTGTCGATTTAGGTGGAACTGCTATTAAAATTGGTAAATTTGACCAAGAGGGCAATTGTCTCGAATCTCTCACCTTGCCCACTCCCCAACCCGCTACACCCAAAGAAGTCGCCCTTACCATACATCAAGGCATTTGTCAAGTAAATTTAGATAAAAGTTGTCAAGCCATCGGTGTGGGAACGCCGGGGCCGACGGATGCTCAGGGAAGAATTGCCAAAATAGCGATTAATTTGGCAGGATGGCGGGATATTCCCCTGGCCGATTGGTTAGAAGAAAGCACGGGAATGCCGACAATTTTAGCCAATGATGCCAATTGTGCCGGTTTGGGGGAAGCTTGGTTAGGAGCGGGCAAACGGTTTCAAAACTTGATCCTGTTAACTTTGGGGACGGGAGTAGGAGGGGCAATTATCCTCGATGGTAACTTATTTGTGGGCAGCAAGGGAACGGCCGCAGAATTAGGCTTAATAACCCTCAATTTTGACGGTCCATTGTGCAATAGCGGTAATCAGGGTTCCTTGGAACAGTACACCTCCCTGCAAGCTATTCGCCGGATGACTGGCAAAGAACCGAAGCAATTGGCGGAATTGGCCGAAAAAGGCGATCGAGAGGCTTTAGAATTCTGGCAGGGTTACGGTTGTTTACTGGGGGCTGGTATCGCCAGTTTACTCTATGTTCTCACCCCAGAGGCGGTAATTATCGGCGGCGGTATTAGTGCCAGTGCTAAGTTTTTCTTTCCCTCTCTCCTCACAGAAATCGAAAGACGGGTTTTACCTAGTTCCAGAGAAGGATTAGAGGTATTAACGGCCGAGTTAGGTAATCGCGCCGGGATGGTGGGAGCTGCCAAATTGGCTTGGCAATTAGTGGACTTGCGCGGGGAGTCTAAGTAGTCATGCAAAATTAATTTCCTAGTGAAGATAGGCAAAAGGCAAAAGGCAAAAGGCAAGAGGCAAGAGGTGGTTAGATATGTGTAATTAATTTTGCTTAGGTACTTATTATGGGGGGGACTGACTTAATCGTGAATAATTAAATGGCGATCGCCATCGATACTCACCCATCCCTGACGCTGAAATTCCCCTAATAAACGCGTCACCGTTACCCTCGTGGTACCGATAGCATTGGCGAGATTTTGATGGGTTAAACGGATCTTTAAACGACTGCCTTGGGCGATTGGTTCTCCCATTTCCCGCTTTAATAACTGTAGTAACTGCTGAAGACGTTCCTCCACTCGTTTGAGTCCTGCGATCGCCAGTAGGGATTCCGTTTGTTGTTGACGACGGATCATTTGATTTAACATCATCCTAGTTAATTCCACCGAGTTTTCCACTTCGGCGATCGTGTACCATTTTAGGTAAAGTTCCGACAAGGCTCTGGCGTGATAGGATTCCAGATGGGTCAAATTTAAGCCAAAAAAGTGGGATGAATGAACCCAGCCTAGTAAAATTTCCTCTCCACTCTCAGATACTTGACTTAGTTGCGCCATACCCCGATAAACTTGCCAGACTCCATCGGCCACCAGAGGAATATTTTCCCCGCGATCATAAAAATGGAGCCGACGACTCTCGCTATAGTCTTCTCCGAAGGGTGAGACGCTGGGATTATAGGTCAGCAACATGATCAAAGTTCTCCTGGGTGAGGGGATAGCAATTTTAACCCCACTTTACTGTATCAAGGTAAACATTAGGTAATCCCCAGATTAACAGTTATCAGTTATCAGTTATCAGTTATCAGTGGGTAAGTCATCAGTTTTCAGATGTGATACTAAATCTGGTTATTAAAAACTGATTATCTATTGCTCCTTTTGCCTATTGCCTTTTGCCTGTCCTCATAAGTAGCCTATACTCAACGGATTTAGTATGAGTTATCAGTTCACTGATTACTGATTACTGTTCACTGTTCACTGAAATAACTTCCCCATTTCCCTCTCCCGCAGCTGAAAAACCTCAAGATTATTAATTTAAAGCATCTTTAAGAGCCGTGCGAGCGGCCAGATGATTGCGGGTTGAGGTGAGAATTTCCGATTCTCGTTGCAGACGACTGACTGTATCGAGCATTTCCAATAAAGCTTGTTGTTCCCCGGCCACACCGTAGAGATTACCCGCCACCCAGTAGGATAATTCCAGGGGAAGACTGGGCAAATCGTCAGGGAGTTCAATTTTTTGAGCGGTTAATTTGGCTGAGAGATGAACCACATCCCGCAGCAGTCGATCCACTTCTGTGGCCAGAGGTCGCAGATCTTGGGTGGTGGGGACATCTTCAATCCACTCCACTAAACCGACGAGATAAGGTTTTTCCCGGACGTATTCTAGGACACGGAAGCGCTGTTGACCGATGGTGAGAATTTTTAGGCGATCATCTGGGAGACGTTGACAACGGACAACTTCCGCACAACTGCCCACTTTAGCAATTTCTCCCGTGGCCGGATCTACCATTAAGACCCCAAAACGGCGATCTTCTTCCAATATCGTATTCATCATAATCCGATAGCGAAACTCGAAGATGTGCAGGGGCAGAGGACGACCCGGGAATAAAACAACTTCGGGTAGGGGAAAGAGAGGTAATTCTCTAACGGCAATGGAAGAAGTGGCCATAGGTTTAGTAAAAAAAAACCGATCTTCTCTTATTTTTACACAATCCCCCCTGAACCGCTAGGCAAGGGCAATGGGCGGGAGACGGGAGACTGTGTTCAGGAGTCGGTCGTCAGGAGATTATTTTTATTTAGGGTCTGCTGAATATGGATACCTCTACTGGTAGATTCTGACTTGCGTGCTTACCTTGACCTTGAAAGGGATTGGTAGCGACAATTGGCGATGCCTCTGGGTATCCTGATTCGACTGACTCTCAGGCTAGAAAGCTCTATTGAGGAAACAACCTTTTTGTCTTAGCCTTAATTTCAGGCTTGGCGGTGCCAACTTTGGCATCGGGACTGCCCCCTGACAAGACCAATTAACCGAATCTACCGGCTACATAATCGCGAGTTTGTTGATTAACTGCATCGGTGAAAATTTTCTGGGTGGTGTCAAATTCTACCAAACGACCGACACGGGTTTCATCGGCATTAAAAAAGGCCGTGCGATCGGATACTCTAGAGGCCTGTTGCATATTATGGGTGACAATCACGATCGTGTATTGTTGCTTCAATTCATGGATTAATTCCTCGACTTTGAGGGTAGAAAGGGGGTCTAAAGCCGAACAAGGTTCATCCATTAATAATACTTTTGGTTTTACCGCCAAAGCGCGAGCAATACACAATCTTTGTTGTTGTCCCCCCGATAATCCTAAAGCGGATTTATTCAACAGATCTTTAACTTCATTCCAAAGAGCAGCCCCTTTTAAAGCTGATTCCACAATCCCATCTAATTCACTGCGACTAGCGGAACGATAAATTCTAATACCATAGGCAATATTATCGTAAATACTAGCGGGAAAAGGGTTAGGGCGCTGAAAGACCATACCCACCTGTCGCCGTAAGGTATGAAGGTTAACTTTGGGGGCGTAGATATCTTGGCCAAAAAACCTAACTTTGCCTTTAACTGTCACCTGTCCCTCTAATTCCCCGATGCGATTGAGGGCTTTTAAGAGAGTGGATTTACCACAACCAGAGGGGCCGATCATGGCGGTTACTTGCCTTTGGGGGATTTCTAAAGAAACACATTCCAGGGCTTTTTTGCTACCGTAGAAAAAGCTAAGATTTTCGACTTCGATCGCCGAATTAGCTAGAGACGTAGGATTGTTCATGAGAGAGGAATCGATCATAAGAAAAATGCTTAATTTGAGCGTTTACGAGTGACAAAACGGGAAAGAAGGCTAGTAATTAAAACTAAGATAATCAGGACTAAAGAAGCTGTCCAAGCCAAGGAATTTTGTTCAGGAAAGGGGGAACTAGCGTAGTTATAAATCAACACCGTTAAAGCCGGTGTGGGCGACCAAAGACTTTCTTGCCAAAATTGACTAAATAAAGCCGTAAACATTAAGGGGGCGGTTTCTCCAGCGGCCCGGGCCACCGCTAATAATATCCCGGTCATAATCGGTGCGATCGCTGCTGGCAGGACAATGCGAAATACCGTATCGAAACGGGAACCCCCCAAAGCGGAGGAACCGAGACGGTAGGACATGGGTATTAGTTTTAGTGCCTCTTCCGTGGTTAAAGCGATGATCGGCAACATAATCACCCCCAAAGCAAAGGCCCCCGCCACGGCGGAAAATTGTTTGGTAGTTAACACCAAAACCCCGAAGGAAAACACCCCGACGATAACGGAAGGGGTACTACTCAATACCACGATCGCAAAGCGCAGAATACCGCCAATTTTGGAACCCCGAGCGAATTCCGAGAGGAAAACCCCGGTGAGAATCCCCAGAGGTATGCTGCCTAAGGCCGCTAAACCGACCATGGTTAAAGTACCCACGATCGCATTAGCGAAACCGTTGGGAACACTAGGATCGGAGCCAACTGGGGCGGGTAAAGAGGTGAAAACTTGCCAATTGAATCCGGGTAAACCTTCTTTGACAATTTGAAAGAGGATAGCGAATAAAGGCAGAATGGCGATGGCACTAAGAGCGATCGCTAAACCCGTGAGACCGTTGGTAAAAAAATGTCGCCACGGTGACAGGGGTTGCTGTAAATCTTCTTCGGGAAAAGCTCCTTGATTCATAAAATTAACGATTGCGGTTGATAAATTGTACTAATAAAGCCGCTACACTATTGACGGCTAAGGTAATAACAAATAGAATCAAAGCTAAATACATCAAAGCTCCGATGTGGATTTTTTCAAAAGCTTCTGGGAAGGTATTGGCTAGTACAGCAGGAATAGTATAACCGGGGGCCAAGAGGGAGGGACTAATAATCGAGGAGTTACCGATTACCATGGCCACCGCCATAGTTTCCCCTAAAGCGCGACCTAAACCGAGGATAATCGCCCCGATAATACCGGAACTGGCCGCCGGCAACAACACGCGCCAGATGGTTTCCCAACGAGTCGCCCCTAGGGCCATGGAGGCGCTGCGTAATTCGGGGGGGACGGTAAGCAGCACATCGCGACTGATAGCGGAAATAGTCGGCACGATCATAATGGCCAGGATCACACCAGCGATCAGCATACTTGGTCCCAAAGGTTGGGTATTAAACAAAGGGAACCAAGCAAAATTTTGAAATAACCATTCTTGCAGGGGTTTAAGCACGGGAATTAGCACAAAAATCCCCCATAACCCGATAATTACACTAGGAATCGAGGCGATTAATTCCACTAGAAAACCGATGGGATAACGGATACTTGCTGGTAAATAATTCTCGCTAGTGGTTAAAGCAACGGCGACACTGAGGGGAATAGCTAATAAAAGAGCCAGAATCGAGGAAACAATGGAACCGAAAATAAAGGGTAAACCACCAAATTTGAGGACGTTCACATCCCAAGTGGTTCCCCAGAGAAATCCCCAACCGAATTCATTGATCGCCGGCCGCGCATCCTGAAAAACAATCCAGGCCATCCAGAGCAGAAAAATTAAACCGGAGGCGGCACAAATCCAGACTAGGAGCGTAAAAATGCGATCAAATAAACCCGCAGTGCCGGGGTTTTCGTTAAGATTGGCTGCTGAAAGATCAAAAGACTCAACAGGTTCAGAAAAATTGGCCATAAAGTAGAGAGCGATTACCAGTTATCAGTTGTTGAAAACGCAACTGTAGGGGCTGAACAATGTTCAGCCCAGAGAAAAGAAATACTTGCAGTTATTAGTTATGGGGTTAACTGGTAACTTTTTTCCATCTTACTGGAAAGCGGTGACAATCAAGTTCAAACTAATACAAAAGTATTTATTTAATTTTGTTAACTTCGGCTAAAACTCTTTGAGTCACCGATTGGGGAATCCGAGTAAATTCCAATTGATTGTTAATACCTTGACCGGTGGTGAGAATCCAAGTTAACAGTCTTTTAATTTCTGCTGCTTTTTTGTTATCAGCATAGTCTTTCGGTACTAATAACCAAGTAATCCCGACGATCGGATAACCACTGCTCGGATCATCTACATTAGCGGTAAAATCGGCGTTAAATTTGATCCCTTCCATCGCCTTGTTAGCTTGAGCGAGACTGGGTTCGACAAATTGACCGGCTTTGTTTTGAACTTTGGCAGTTCTCATGGTTGCCCCTTCATTTTTGCGGGCAAAGGTATCTTGAACGTAACCGATCGAGCCTTCTGTTTGTTTAACCAGGGCCGCCACACCATCATTTTTCGGTCCCTTGAGAACAGTAAAACCCCAGTTAGGTTCTTTGCTGGTTCCCACTTTACTTTTGAAAGAAGGACTAATAGCACTCAGGTGAGAGGTAAAAATCTCGGTAGTACCGCTACCATCAGCCCTAACCACCACTTTAATGGGTCGGTTGGGCAGTTTCGGATCCACTTGTCTCCAGTTAGTGATCTCGCCACTGAAGATTTTACCCAGGTTAGCCCGGGAAATTTGCAGGTTATTTACCCCCGGCAGATTATAAACCACGGCGACGGCTCCTCCGGCGGTGGGAACTAGCAGTAAACCGTTTTTCATCTGGCTTTTTTCCGAGGAGGAAGGAGCGGCATCGGAAGCCCCAAAATCGACCGTTCCAGCGATAAATTGCCGGACACCAGCACCGCTACCGACGGAATTATAGTTAACGGTGACACCGGTGGCGTTTTTATAGTCGGCAAAATAACGCTGGTATAGGGGCGCGGGAAAGGAGGCTCCTGCACCGTTCAGGGTTTGGGCGAGGGTTTCTCCCATCGTCCCTGCTAAGGCCGCTGCCGTGGCGAAGGAGACAGCACACACACGAGTTAGGGTAGCAGTTGAGAATATCATAAGTTTTCCGGTTGAAGAATCCTGCACAATTGGAGAAAGTTGAACTTTCTTCAAGATATAGTTTAAGGCACAAATATTACTTTTAAATCTAGAAATATTGGGGATTTTTTTGGTTAAGATTGGGTAAAATTTCGGTTAAGTTTAATTTAAAAAGTTCACAGCTTTTGGCAATAATTTAGATCGATAAAGACAAAAATCCATTGTATCTATTCAAGGATGAAATCTTAATTTAAACCATCTGTTGGGGAGAAATTGCCCGGACAAAGCTTTTTATCTAGGGCTTGCTGAATAAATCTAAAAATCTTGGCTCTCCCAGCTTTGGTGGGTAAAATGTATTCTAAGATACATTTCTCCTAGCGAGGGGGTGGAACGAACCACAAAGACACAAAGGACACAAAGATCGATCGATCCTATGTGAGTTAAACTTATCACACAGAACCTAGAAGAGCCAAATCTTGTTGGATAAGGCTTTTAGACTTTACGCCCCACACCCCACACCCCACACCCCACACCCTGCCCCCACGAAAAACTTTTTCAGCAGACCCTATCTAGGTGTGTCAAGGCAAACAGGGCCACCGCTGCTTTTCGCTACTGTTAAGTTTGTTATCTTTTTGGTAGAATTTTTACATCAAATCAATTTTTTTTGAAATGATGGAGATAGATTTTTCTGACTCCCAGAAAAGCAAGGGGATGGATAAATGCTGATAAATCTCGATAAATTGCTCAAAAAGGCTCTTGTTTTTGTTAGTGCTGGTGTTTTAGTTGCTTGCGCTCCCGTTGACTCCCAATCAAACAAATCAATTATTATTGATGGGTCTAGCACCGTTTACCCGATCACCAAAGCTGTCGCCGATGAATACAAAAAACAAAAACAGCCGTCTGCGGATATAAGCGTCAAATTTTCGGGTACTACTGGCGGATTTCGGCAGTTTTGCGCTGGAAAAACCGATATTAGCAATGCTTCGCGACCGATTCGCAGCGATGAGATCGAAGCCTGTAATCGGAATAACATTAGATTTATCGAATTGCCGATCGCCTTTGACGCACTCACCATCGCAGTCAATAAAGAAAACAATTGGATTGACAGCATCACTTTAGAGGAATTAAAAAAAATCTGGGAACCTGCGGCCCAGGGTAAAATTACCAAGTGGAGTCAGGTGCGATCGGGATTACCGGATAAACCTCTCAATCTCTTTGGTGCGGGCAAAGATTCGGGAACTTTCGATTATTTTACGAAAGCGGTGGTAGGAGAAGAAGATGTTAGCCGCAGCGATTACGTTGCCAGTGAAGATGATGACACTTTAATCCAAGGAGTTAGTCAAGATGCCAACGCCCTGGGATATTTTGGTCTAGCTTACTACGAAAAACAAGCGGCGAACTTAAAAGCTTTAGCAATAGACAGCGGTAAAGGGGCTGTTTTGCCCTCCCGGGAAACGGTGCTACAATCCACCTATCAACCCTTAGCCCGTCCTTTATTTATCTACGTTAACGCCCAAAAAGCTCAGTCTAATAAAGATTTACAGCGTTTTGTCGAGTATTATCTCAGTCAAGCTCAAAATATCGTTCAAGAGGTCGGTTATATTCCCCTGAGCGGTGAGCATTATCATTTAGCCAAGGTCACTTTCTTTAACGGGGAAGCGGGAACAGTTTTCGGGGGACACTCAAAATTCGATGTGACTTTAGCCGAATTACTGCGCCAGAAAGCCAAGTTTTAGAAACTTAAAATAGGGTGAGATTAACTCGCCCTATAAAATTTTATTTTAGCTATTATTGCTGTGATCTTAACCAAAACGACCGCTAACATAATCTCTAGTGGACTCTTGAGCGGGATTTTGAAAGATAACCTCGGTGCGATCATATTCCACTAAATAACCTACTTTACCCCCTTTTGGTGTCGGTTCAGCATTATAAAAAGCCGTTAAATCAGAAACCCGCGACGCTTGTTGCATATTATGAGTAACAATAACTATAGTATATTGGGTTTTTAATTCGTGAATTAATTCCTCAATTTTTAGGGTAGAAATTGGATCGAGTGCCGCACAGGGTTCATCCATTAAAACAACTTCCGGTTTAACCGCAATAGCGCGAGCAATACATAACCTTTGTTGTTGTCCCCCCGATAAAGCTAAACCACTTTCTTTGAGTTTATCTTTAACATCATCCCAGAGAACGGCTTTTTTTAAAGATTCTTCCACTAATTGATCCATATCGCCGATGTAACCATTTAAGCGCGCCCCAAAAGCGATATTTTCATAGATAGATTTAGGGAAAGGATTCGGTTTTTGAAACACCATACCGATGCGACTGCGTAACCCGATAGGATTAACGGAATTACCATAAATATCTTGACCGCGAAAGGTGACTTTTCCCTCAATTTTGGCACTTTTAACCAGATCATTCATGCGATTAAAACAGCGCAAAACTGTACTTTTTCCGCAGCCAGAGGGACCAATAAAAGCGATCGCTTTTTTCTCAGGAATATCAAGGTTAACATCACGAACGGCGAGATTAGAACCGTAGTAAACATTTAAGTTTTTGGTTCTCAAAACTGCATCGGTAACAACATCGGTACTATACATAATCTTTAAAAAAAAAGGAGATGGGTGTTTTTTTAGTGACTGGTAAACAGTAATCGGTAATCAGTGAAAAGAAAACTCCCAACTTGCCACTTCATACTGTTCACTGAAAACTCACATCTGATAACTGATAACTGATAACTGATTTAGCCAAAACGTCCACTAACATAATCTTTAGTTGCTTGTTCTTGAGGATCACCGAAGATTTTGTTCGTATGATCAAACTCGACTAAATAACCAATTTTGCCACCTTTATCGGTGGGTTCAGCGTTATAAAAAGCCGTTAAATCTGCTACTCTAGTAGCTTGTTGCATATTGTGAGTAACAATAATAATTGTATAACGTTCTTTTAATTCGTGCATTAATTCCTCAACCTTTAAAGTTGAAATTGGATCGAGTGCCGAGCAGGGTTCATCCATTAATAATACTTCTGGTTGAGCGGCAATAGTACGAGCAATACATAATCTTTGTTGTTGTCCCCCCGATAGGGAAAAACCGCTTTCTTTCAGTTTATCTTTTACTTCTTCCCAGAGAGCAGCCCGACGCAGGGAAGTTTCTACTAATTCATCCAAATCGCCTTTATAACCATTTAAGCGCGCTCCGTAAACCACATTATCATAAATGGATTTGGGAAAAGGATTAGGGCGCTGGAACACCATACCAATGTATTTTCTTACTTCGACAGGATCCACCTCTTGAGAGTAAATATCCTGGTTATGATAAAAAACTTTGCCGTCAATACGAAAACCGTGAATTAAATCATTGAGACGATTAAAACACCTGAGAATGGTACTTTTTCCACAGCCAGAGGGTCCGATAAAAGCGGTGACTCTATTTTTGGGAATATCGATCGAAACGTCTCGTACTGCTCGATAATTTCCATAGTAAATATTAGCCTTATCCACCTTTAAAACGGTTCCTGTAGAATGGGGGTTAGAGTTAGTTAGCATAAATTATTTACCTTGAATTTGGCTAATTGAGGAATTGGAAAGATAGGTAGATTTTTACTTAAATATCCCTTTTTACTTTTTCCTTGACTTAAGTAGGGAGGCACAATTATTTGTAGGATGGGTTAGCGATAGCGTAACCCATGCGGGCGTTGGGTTTCATGCTTCAACCCAACCTACGTTCTTTTTCCTTGACTTAATAGGTTTTCTGGCGCGTGGCTAAACGGGATAAAATGTTAGTTACCAACACCAAAAGCACCAGAATTAAAGCACCTGCCCAAGCTAATTGCTGTTGGGGGGCAAAAGGGGCAGTAGCAAAGTTGAAAACTAGGACCGAAAGGGTGGCAATCGGTTCAAAGACACCCCGGGGCCAAAAGTTAGAGAATAATGCCGTAAAAATTAAAGAGGCCGTTTCTCCAGCAGCCCTAGCAATTGCTAAAGTCACACCGGTTAAAATAGCGGGAACTGCCGCAGGAAGGACGATTTTTAGGACGGTTTGGTAGTTATAGGCCCCTAAACCCATGGCTGCCCAGCGGATGTCTTGGGGAACGATTTTTAAAGCCTCATCGGTGGTTCTAATAATAGTGGGTAACATTAACACCGCTAAACCGATCGAACCGGCAAGGGCAGAAAAGCCTAAAAGGGCTGTTCCTTCGCCAAATAAGGGCGCAACTAGCAAACCGTAGGCGAAAACCCCGACAATAATCGAAGGGACACCCGCTAAAACGTTGGTAGCAAACCGCACACCCTGGGCAAGTTTGTTATCACCGCTAAATTCCGAGAGATAAACCGCCGCTAAAACGCCGATGGGAACTGCGATCGCTGTAGCGAGGGCAACGACGATAATTGTGCCTAAAATGGCATTAGCGATGCCTCCCCCTCCTAACCCCGGCGGCGGCGGTAATTTGGTAAAGAGATTGGCGTTTAAACGACCCACCCCTTGCACAAAAACGAAGCCTAGGACGGCAAAAAGGGGAATAATCGTCACTGCTAAACATAAACCCGAAATCACGGTCATAATTGTCCCCAATAGCGATCGAGGACTACCCGGTTTCTTTTTGAGATTATTGCCTAAATTCGCACTATCCATATCAGTTATCAGTTATCAGTTATCAGTGAAGAGTGAACAGTAATCAGTAATCAGTGAACAGTGAACAGTGAACAGTGAAAAGACAGCAGTAAACTGCCATTTGATGATGAACACTTAATACTCAAAACTCAAAACTGATAACTGACGAAAGATGGCTTAATACTTAGCTTTAACGCGATTAACGATTAATTCGGCGAAGATATTGACTACTAGGGTCAAAACCAAGAGAACAAAACCCGCATACATTAAAGCCGATATTTGCATTCCCGATGCTTCGGCGAATTGGTTAGCCAATAAGGAAGCGATCGTGTTAGCAGGGGCGAGAATAGAGGCACTAATGCGGTTAGAATTGCCGATAATCATCGTTACTGCCATGGTTTCCCCTAAAGCGCGCCCTAAAGCTAACATAATCCCCCCGACAATCCCAGAAAAAGCGGCAGGAATTAAGACCCGAAAAATCGTTTCCCAACGGGTGGCCCCCAAACCTAGGGAAGCTTGTCGCAAATCCGGCGGTAAAGCGGCCAAAGAGTCGCGAGAGATAGCGATAATAATCGGCAGGATCATAATTGCTAAAATAACCCCCGCCGGTAACATTCCAGGACCCCCTAAAGGAGTACTAAACAGAGGAATCCAACTAAAATTAGCATTTAACCAGTTACCAAGGGGTCTGAGGATAGGAATCAATACAAAGATACCCCATAATCCGTAAACAACACTGGGAATAGCGGCCAAAAGTTGTACGAGAAAAACCAAAATTGTCCGCGCATTTAAGGGAATAAAATCTTCGCTTAAAAAAATGGCTGAACCGATGCCGAGGGGAACAGCAATCAGGAGGGCAATCAGAGAACTAACGAGAGTTCCGTAGATAACGGGAAGAACTCCGAATTCTTCCCGACCGCGCACGGGATTCCAAGCACTACTGGTCAAAAATCCCAGACCAAAGGTTTGAATCGCTGGTAGGGCCCGAATAAAAATAACTAGAGCAATCAGGAGCAAAATCAGCCCAATAGCGATGGCAAAGGCGGTGGTTAACCCAACAAAGCCTTTATCAAGGATTTTTTCCGATTCTGGACGTTCTTTAAAATTTGAGTCGGGTGGAACTGTGGGCGCACTCATGATTAGGGTTTAAATCCAGCTAGTTTGCGGTAGCTAAGGGAGAAATTGGCCTTTCTCCACTACTATTGTAACTTTGAATACATTTTTTCGGCGACTAATCCACCTTGATCGTGTAATCGGGATAGATGACATCGGCAGCGGCGGCTACTCGTTCCCGAACGTTTTTCGGTAGGGGAATATAACCAAGGGCGGCGGACTGTTCCTGTCCCTGATTGAGTCCAAATTCAATCATCGCCTCCATAGCTAAAGCTTTTTGGGGATCGTTGTATTTTTTGTAAACTAACATCCAACTATAGGTGACAATGGGGTAGGAATTTTCCCCCGGCGGATCGACGATAAAAGCGCGTAAATTTTCAGGCAGTTCAACGTTAGCGAGGGTAGCAGCGGCGTTGGTTTCATCGGGAATGACAAATTTACCCGCCTGGTTTTGTAGGGCGGCCATGGGCAGGTTATTATTTTTAGCGAAACCGTACTCGATATAGCCGATCGAGCCTTGATTTTGTTGAATTAGGGCAGTTACACCTTCATTTCCCCTACCGCCGAGAAATTTACCTTTTTTGGTCGGCCATTGTACGGCTTTTCCTTCACCGATACTTTTTTTCCATTCGGGACTAACGGCGCTTAAAAACTTGGTAAAAACTCCCGTTGTTCCGCTACCGTCTGCCCGGTGAACTACGGTAATTTCTTGATCGGGTAGTTTTAAATCGGGGTTATCGGCGGCAATTTTGGTATCGTTCCAACGGGTAATCGTGCCTAAAAAGATGCCTACATAGGCTTCCCTACTTAGTTTCAGCCCTTCTACTCCGGGCAAATTATAAGCCATAACGATGCTTCCCGCCGTCATCGGTAGCAGTAAAACCCCGCGGCTAACTCTGGCCATATCCTCGTCACTCATGGCCACATCGGAAGCGCCAAAATCGATCGTACCTTGGATAAATTGTTCTACTCCTGCCCCGCTACCGGTGGATTGATAGTTAATTAGCAGTTTAGAAAATAGTTGATTGATGGTGACAAACCAGTTTTGATATAGGGGTGCAGGAAAAGAAGCGCCCGCACCATTGAGGGCGACCTCTCCTTGCAGAGGAACCTGGGCGATTCTATTGCTTCCCTCTCCGCTAGTTCCTGCCGTATCGCCGCCACCACAAGCGGTTAAAGTCGCTGTTAAAGTCGCTAGGGATAAGGCTGTTAGTAAATGGGTTCTGTTTTTGTTGAGCATAGGATTAATTTTGATCCGTAAACTGCCTTAAATCTTACGCTAAAAGTTACCACTGCTTGGTAAAGAATAGGTTAAGAAGCGAATAAAAAAATATAATGTATTGTCAAGAAAAATTTTCTCGATAACTAGACAAAAATCTCAACTTCTTTTACTATTTATTTTGACTAAACATTAGTTTTAAGTAGGGAGGCACAATTATTTGTAGGATGGGTTAGCGGTAGCGTAACATAATCGGGCGTTGGGTTTCATGCTTCAACCCAACCTACGTTCTTCTTTTACTATTTATTTTGACTAAACATTAGTTTTAAGCCGCGGGTAAAGCCGCTGACTTTTCCAGTTTAGATTAGGTTTTTCTCTTTCCTTATCATTGTAGTGACGTAAAAACAACAAAGAAAAGATTAAGGTTTTTAGTCATCATCCCTCAGCTTTTTTCTCCCCACTTCCCCACTTCCCCACTTCCCCACTACCCCACTACCCCACTTCCCCACTGATAACTGAAAAGTCTCCCCAATACCCGTTTTTACTTTCTCCTTTTGACACCTATGCTAGAAATCTTTACTCAGCTATCTCGTCCCACCAAAGTAGTGGCAATTGTCCTGGGTACTGCCCTAATTTTACCCGCCTGTGCCAATATTAATCCTCAAGACCTAAAACCAATTAAAATCGATGGTTCGAGTACCGTAGCACCAATTACCGATAAAGTTCTCGAAGATTTTAAAGCTAATACCCCTAACAAAGTTTTGGCTGATGTTAAAATTGACGCTAATATTTCAGGAACTGGCGGCGGTTTTAGAAAATTTTGTGCGGGAGAAACCGATATTAATAATGCTTCTCGGCCGATTTCTGTGGAAGAATTAAAAGAATGTGATGTTAATAAGGTAAGATTTATTGAACTACCGATCGCTTTTGATGCTTTAACCGTGGTAGTCAATCCCCAAAATAACTGGGTTGATGATATTTCCACCACAGAATTAAGAACTATTTGGGAACCAGCGGCCGAGAATAAAATCAAACGTTGGAATCAAATTAATCCCGCTTGGCCCGACCAACCGATTACCCTTCACGGACCAGGTAAAGACTCCGGAACCTACGATTTTTTTAGTGATGTAATTAACAGTAAAGATGCCAGTCGTGGGGATTTTAATTTTAGTGAAGATGATGAAGCTTTAGTTAATGCCGTCAGTCAAGATGCCAACGCTTTAGGCTATTTTGGCCATGCTTACTATGAACAAAATCGGGATAAATTAAAAGCGTTGAAAGTTAACGGTATTGAACCAACTCGCAGCAATGTCGAGGATAGTAAATATCAGCCTTTATCTCGTCCTTTGTTTATTTATGTTAATGCCCAAAAAGCCCAAGAGAATCCCGCTTTAGAGAAATTTGTCGAATATTATCTTGATCGAGTTCCCAATTTATTAGATAGTATTGGTTATATTCCCTTGCCCGATGAGGCCTATCATTTGGCACGGGTACAGTTGCAAAAATTTGAGGTAGGAACGGTTTTTGAGGGCCGACCTCAACCCAATTTAACCATCGGGGAATTACTTCGCAAACAAGCCCAATTTGAAGCGAAGTAGGGTTGGCTGAATAAATCTAAAAACCTTGTTTGGTAAGACTTTTAGACTTTTTGTCAATCAAAAAGTACCGGCTCTGGGAGTGAGCGGGGGGAGAACTCAGGGACTTTTTCCCTGAAAATTAGGTAATTGACCCCCTCAAAATGGGTAGAACCCTACACCCTACACCCTACACCCTACACCCTGCCCCCAGGAAAAACTTTTTCAGCAAACCCTACTTAATTAACCCTTCGGTGTCGCCCCAAATTGTTCGATGAGGATAGAAGTTAACACCGATTTTAGATCTTCACAGGGAATCCCTTTTTGTACACAGCTGCCCAGGTGGGCATCTTTACCCACTTTACCCCCCATATAGAGGTCAACTCCCTCCACGGTTTTGCCGTCTTTGCGAGCTTTTGTCCCCATCAAACCGATATCGGCCACTTGGGGTTGTCCGCAGGAGTTAGGGCAACCAGTCCAATGGATCCGCACACCCCGGGGGATATTTAATTCGGCATCTAACTGACTAATCAAGTCCACAGCCTTATTTTTGGTTTCAATCAGGGCAAAATTGCAGAATTGCGCCCCCGTACAGGAAACGAGCGCTCGTTGTAAAGGAGTGGGATTGGGGGTAAACTTAGCCAGTAAAGGCTCGGTTAAAAGAGTCGGCATATTTTCAGCCGCTATATTGGGAATAATCACGTTTTGTTCCACAGTTAAACGCAATTCTCCGCTGCCATACACTTCGGCAATCCGGGCCAAATCGAACATATCATCGGCAAATAGACGACCAACGGGAACACAAAGACCGATATAGCTCAATCCCTCCTGTTTTTGCGGAAAAACTCCCAAATGATCCCGTTTTTCCCAGTCAATAGCGTCTTTTTCCGCCGCCGTTGCCAAGGGATAACCTAACTGATTGGCCACCCGGGTGCGGAATTCCTCAATTCCCCACTCATCAATTAACCACATTAAACGGGATTTTTGACGATTGGCCCGCAATCCGTTATCGCGGTAAACCTCCAAAATTCCTCGGCATAAATCCACCACTTCCTGATTCGGTCTCACCCAAACATTCATGGGAATTGCCGCTTCACAGCGTTTAGCCGAGAAAAAGCCACCTACTACGACATTAAAGCCTAATTCTCCCTCTTTATAGGCAGGAACAAAGGCAATATCGTTAATTTCCGCATGAACAGAGTTATCCCGGCCCCCTTCGATGGCAATATTAAATTTGCGGGGCAGATTGGTAAATTGATAATTACCTTGACCGTAGTTGGTAATCATATCTTGGACTTTTTGGACTAATTCCCTGGTGTCAATTAATTCATCCGCGTCTAGTCCCGCCATGGGTGAACCGGTAATGTTTCTAACATTATCCATGCCCGATTGTACCGAAGTCATACCCACGGATTTTAGTCGTTGGAAAATATCAGGAATATCTTCGATACGAATACCGCGTAATTGTAGGTTTTGACGAGTAGTAATGTCGGCATTGCCATCATCGCCGTAACGCTGCACAATTTCCCCTAAAACGCGCATTTGCTCACTGCTAATAATGCCGTTAGGAACCCGCAAACGCATCATAAATTTGCCCGGGGTGACAGGACGATAAAAAACCCCCACCCATTTTAAGCGATGTTCTAAATCGGTTTTATCCATTGCTTCCCAACCGATTTGGGCAAAATGATCCAGTTCATCTTTAATGGCTAGTCCGTCTTTCTCGGCTTTAAATTTCTCGAATTTATTGAGAGTTGTTCCATCTTTTTCAGGTGCTTGTACCACGAATCTATCTCCTTCTGGTTTGTGGGTGTAATTGTTCTAGTTGGTGCGGGTTAGAAATGAAGAAATCGGGATTTAACAATAAGTATTCTGTAAAATACTGTCGTCATTAGCAAAAATTTAGTAATTTACCTAGTCTCTATTTGTTATTTAATTCTTTTTAACTTGGATAATTTTGTATTGTTTGTAACAGAAATCCTTTAACCATCGTGTTTAAGGATTTCTATCATGCAGTAAGTGCATTGAGGTGGGGTGTGGGGAAGTGGGGTGTGGGGTGTGGGGAGATGGGAGCGAGGAGAATAAATAAAAATAATCTCCTGCCTTCTGCCGACCGCCTTCTGCTTTCTGTCTCCTGTGAATTTTCCTAAGCGAGAAACTTAACCAACTCCTCTAATTTTTGCCAAGCTAACCCACTGGCTAAAATCTCGCAAGCGAGGGCGAAACCGGCAGCATGATCGCCAAAAGTGACCTTTTCTGCCACCTGTAGGGCAAGAGAGGCATTAATCGCCACAGCATCCCGTTGAGCCGGCATTCCCCCCCCTTGCAGGACATTTTTGAGAATTTCGGCATTTTCTGGCACTTCCCCGCCTTTAAGGGCATTTAAACTGGCTCTGGGGATAGAAATTGACAAGGGATCGATCGCCGCAGAAATCACCTCGCCATTATTTAATAAAGCCATATCGGTCAGATCTCCTAACCCCACCTCGTCGAGTTTTTCCCGGCCGTGAACAATAATCGCCTTTGGGGTTCCCATTTGTGCCAAAGCTGTGGCCATGGGGGTGAGAAATTGCTGGTCATAAACCCCGATAACTTGACCTGTGGGACGGAGAGGATTAACTAGAGGGCCCAGAAGATTAAAAACCGTGCGAACTTTCAGGGTTTTGCGGAGATTAGCCACACTTTTCAGGGCTGGATGCCAACCGGGGGCAAAAAGAAAGGTAACTCCCACCCCATCTAAGGCCGCCGCTACTTTCTCGCTAGGGGCGCTCAAATTAACCCCAAGATATTCTAAAACATCGGCCGAACCGACCTTGCTGGAGGCGGAGCGATTGCCGTGTTTAGCCACTTTTACGCCCCCGGCGGCCGCTACAAAAGCCACGGCAGTGGAAATATTAAAGGTTGAGGCCCCGTCACCGCCGGTGCCACAGGTATCGATAACGGGAGTAGTATGGGGTTTAGGGTCTTCTAAGCGAGATTGTTGCCGTAAAACTCTGGCCATTCCCGCTAATTCCGCGGCCGAGACTCCTTTTGCTTGCAAAGCCGCTAAAATCGCCCCCGATAAAACTTCTGGAATCTGACCGTTTAACCATCCGGTCATTAATTCTTCAGCTTGGTTAAGGGAAAGGGATTTTCGATCGAGTAGTTGCTGCAGTAGGTTTGGCCAGTCTGGAGTGGTCATCGCTGTTCCATTGCTGTGGGGAGGGGGCGATATAATATCATAGCGGTTTGTCTGGAGAATCGATCGCTCCTAGTAATTTGGCTCTCTTAGGTTTGGTGGGTAAAATGTATTCTAAAATACAGTTTTGCGGCCGAGTGAGTGGGACGAACCACAAAGACACAAAGGACACAAAGACTGATCGCTACTATATAAGTTAAACTTATTACACAAAGAATAAGAGAGCCGGAATTTTTACTTTAAATCGAGCAAACCCTGTTCTTTTAACTTAGGATTAAAACGAATTTCCATCTGTACTCCCCGTTTTTCTAGGGTTGATAAAATATCATTTTCTACTCGTCTGGATACCTGTTTTAATAACTTGATTTGCCCTACTTCGTCAGCACTTTGATAAATTTCTTTTTCTGTCTCAGTCATGACTAATTTAGCATCAATTGGTTCTGTCCAGAGTTTTTCATCGCCGATTACTGCCTGACTTTCTCTTAGCCAAGCTTGTTTAATCGATTCGAGAATAGTTCGATTAGGACGCTCAATCACTTGTATTTTTAGCCAATAACAAGCTTGGGGCTGTCGGGCAAGATGTTGTTTTAAACTGAGATAAATATCACGAGAATAGCCGGCAAACTCTAGGACTTGCTCTCGATTAAAAATGGCATAAACCCCGATTTTTCCCTGGAAATCAGCAGATATATTACCCGTGGTATCTAGGTAAGGAATATATTCTAATTGTTGGAGATTAGCAAAAGTATCAGGCTCATTCATAATTAACTGTCGATAATTGGTTGGAGATATAGCGTTTTTCAGTCTGCTGAGGTACAAAAGTTATGGGTTTTAGGCAAAAGGCAAAAGTCAAAAGGGAAGAAAAATATGTGTAGCTCACTAGCTTAGGAAACGCTATAGATAAATTATACCTAAGTTTGAATTTTATATTCCGGGCTGTGGCTAACCCAAGAGGGTAAACTAACAGTTATCTGACTCGATAACCCCAGACGTACTGAGATATAATAGGGTAGGTTACTAAACTATCAAGTTAGATACAATGCTGGCTATATTTACGATCGGGCATTCTAACCACACCCCAGAAAAGTTCCTCGAACTCCTCTCCATTCATAATATCAATGCTTTAGCAGATGTGCGTTCCGCTCCTTACAGCCGCTATCTTCCCCACTTCAACAAACAGGCCCTCCAGTCCTACCTACCCAAAGCAGAGATTCGCTATGTTTTTTTAGGGGCGGAGTTAGGGGCGCGGCCTGCAGATAGTAGCTGTTATGTGGAAGGCAGGGCCCTTTACGAAAAAATTGCCGTCCTTGACTCATTCCAACAGGGACTGAAGCGCATCATCAAAGGATCGCAAAATCATCGCATTGCCCTGATGTGTGCCGAGAAAGACCCGATCACTTGCCATAGAGCCATTCTGGTGTGCCGGCATCTCCTGTCTTTTAACCTTGAAATTGCCCACATTCACAGCAACGGTGACTTGGAGTACCAGGAAAATCTCGAAGAACGACTCTTGCAAATTCATGACTTGCAAGACAAACAGGAGAATATACAACTATCTCTTTTCCCTACAGTCAGTCAACCTCAGTTGCCACGAAGCGAGAGAATTAGTCAAGCCTATCAGCTGCAGGGCGATCGCATAGCCTATGTGGAGAAAGATCATGATTAAACTTTTCACCATCGGGTTTACCCGAAAATCTGCCTCTAGTTTTTTTGAGGGCCTAAGAAAAGCGGGCGTTACTAAAATCATCGATACTCGCTTGCATAATACCTCCCAGTTATCCGGCTTTGCCAAACAAAACGACTTAAAGTACTTTCTCTCTGAGATTGGCGGCATCGATTACTCCCATGAACTATCACTTGCGCCCACTCAAGAAATTTTAGATGCCTACAAAAAGAAACAAATATCGTGGGAAGATTACTCTAAAAAATACCTTGAGATTCTGCGTCAAAGACATATTGAATCAACGCTCAAACCGGATAGCTTACAGAATTCCTGTTTTCTTTGTAGCGAAGACAAACCTCACTTTTGCCACCGGCGACTTGCCGCAGAATATCTTCAGTCCCATTTTAATAATATAGAAATTATTCATCTGTAGCTATATGGAGATAATTTGTCTAGCTAATTCTTACAAGCATCAGGGAAGATGTATTGCGGGGATAGACCGAGAATCGGGTCAGTGGTTCAGACCAATTTCCGAGTTAGAAGACGGCAGAATCCCTCTAGATAATAATTGTATTCAGACTGGGGAAATTAGTATTTTGGATATCCTCAGTATTCCTATCGACAGCGAGAGAAAATCTGGCCATGAGATTGAGAATATTGGCTATAAAAACTTACCTTGGGCAATTATTGGCAAAGCAGAGGTAGCCAATCTTTTACAGTTTTGCGAGGGCGATTTATTATATCCCGATTACGGAAAGTCGATACCTTATGAATATCTGAAATCCCAAGCTCCAGTACGCACTCTCCAATTGATTGAGGTAAAATCATTCTGCTGCCTTAAAAACAGCAGGGGGAAATGGCGGGGGATTATTGCCGATGCTCAGTATGATTTCGCCGATTTTGATCTTAGCATCACCGATCCGATAATTCTAGAGAAACTCGATCGAGAGGAAGAAATAAACCCTCACTGTTTAATCTGCCTCAGTCTCGGACAGCCCTGGCAGTCCGATGTCAATCTTCCCCTATCATGCTATCGTTTGATCGCGGGAGTGGTTGAACTTTTGCCTGAAATTCAACTCATCGCTACGGAAATGGAGAGATTATCTTGGAGTAGAGAACAAGGAAAGGAATATTTAAAAGAAAAATTTGGCAAAGTTTCCCGCTATCAACTTACTGAAAATGAAGCTAAACAGTTTCTTGATTTTTTGAGAAGCGGTGGAAAAATATAGCCAACTAACAAATCACTCACGGTGGTGAGTTCAACCGTTAGACTGACAGTTTAGCTGCCGGGGAGTGAACTAAAGGTTAATGGGACGGTGTGATCGTTTTCTGATTCTGAAAGGTTAAGAAGTTGACCATTTTTGACAAGAGGCACTAGGAGCAACTGTTAGTAAAATTAATCTTGATCAACTGCTTGCCCTTTAAAATTGTACCAAAAAGTCTTAGGCTAAATTAGTCCCCAAAAATGATCAATTCTCAATGCCTACTGCTTCTCTTAACGAAATTGTTCACGCGGCCTTAAGTGGTCAAGTGGTTTCTTTTCCCACGGATACAGTCCCCGCTTTAGCGGTTTCTCCCCCCTATGCTGCCTTAATTTTTGCCGCTAAAAAACGGACTTTTGATAAACCCTTAATTCTCATGGCGGCCTCAGCAGCAGATTTATGGGATTATGTCAAGGGAAGTCAGGAAGAAAGGGAAATTTGGCGACAAATGACCGAAAAACACTGGCCCGGCCCCCTAACTTTGGTTTTACCCGCTTCTGAAAAAGTACCAAAAGTTCTTAACCCTAAGGATCCTAGCACGATTGGTATCCGAGTTCCCGCTCATGCGATCGCAAGAGAAATTCTCGGTCGAACTGGTGTTTTAGCGACCACAAGTGCTAATCTGTCAGGACAAGAGCCTTTATTAACTCCAGAAGCGATTATGACTACTTTTCCCTCGGTGACGGTGTTAGCGCCCACAGAAAGGCAAGCATGGGGAATAATCAATAGTGGACAACCCTCCACCGTTGCGCGTTGGCAATGTCAAAGATGGGATATCTTACGACAAGGGGCAGTTTTTCTGTAAATATGGACGATATTGACGCTTTAAAACGGGAATTACAGCAAACTCGCCTCGCTTATCAGATGGCTGTGGCAATTAATCACCTCAAAAGCAGTTTTTTAGGACGGGTTGCCCACGAATTGCGATCGCCATTGAGCAGTATGATCAGTCTCCATCAAATGATTCTCGCCGATCTTTGCGAAAGTCCGGCCGAAGAAAGGGAATTTATCGCCCAGGGACAACTGGCGGGCCGTAAACTGATGGCAATGCTCGATGAGATGATTAATCTCTCTAAACTAGAGTCGGGTACTATACCTCTCGATCAAGAAATTTTTTCTTTCACTAAACTTTGGCAAGATTGGGCAAGTATAACCTATTTACAGGCAGCTAATCGCAATATTAAGCTTAAATTTAGCCCTTTAACCGATGATATTGCTATTATTGCCGATTATCAGCGTTTATTTTCCGCTCTTGTCCTTCTCGTCGATACAGCGATCGCTAACTTAACGAGCGGCTCTATTTGTATATCGGTAAGCGCCCTTGGCGAGAAAAAAGTCACTATTGTCCTAGAATTTCCCGGGGAAATCGCTCTCTGGCAAATGCCAGAAATTTCCCCTTTGAGTTTAGAATCAAACCAGGAAGAAGTAAAACAATTTACTCAAGCTCTTGGCTTTTCTCCCAGTCTTAAATTTCAGTTAGCGAAGGGGATTATCGAAGTCTCGGGGGGGGAAATGAGCTTAGATCAAATCGATAACAATAGTCAGGACAAGCTCACACGGATCGTTTTTTCTTTACCTCGATCGCCGGACAGGAAAAATCCTCGGGATAACGATTAAATAATACCATCGTCGTGGTGGCGTTGCTTTGGAAACCAATGCGCCGGTAAAATTTCTCTTGATTAGTAGTCATCAAATAGACTCTTTCCACTCGATTTATTCGGGGATGGGCCAAGACTGTTTCTACTAATTTACGCCCTAAACCCGCTCCCTGATAATCGGGATGAACAATCACATCCCAAATAGTTGCCCGATAAATGCCGTCAGAAATGGCGCGAGCAAAACCAATTAATTGCCGCTCATTCCACACCGTCACCACCGGATTACTATAGTCAATTGCGGTTTCTAAATCTTCTAAACGGCGATCAATTGCCCAAAATGCGGTTAAATTAAATAATTCTCGTAGTTGCAATAGATCTATCTTGCTTTTATCCTCGTCAAACTGAATCCGACTACAATCAACCATGATATTTCCTTAGTCTAAGACTAAAAAATAAAAGAGGATTCACGCTCGATCGGGCTGATTTATGAGCAATTTCCCCTAATCTATGTGTTTGATTATACTAAATGTCTAAGATAATCTCTAGTTGATTTATCGTGATTTCTTGACAAGTTATTGATCAGTGATCAGGAGTCGGTCGTCAGGAGATAGGAGGAGATAGGAGTCGGTCGTCAGGAGATTATTTTTATTTATTCTTCCCACACCCCACACCCCACACCCCACACCCCACTTCCCACACCCCACACCCCACTTCCCACACCCCACACCCCACACCCCACACCCCACACCCCACACCCATTACCCCACACCCCACACCCCACTTCCCCACACCCCACACCAATGCTTAACAATCAAAGATATTCGCCGGTGTCTGTCATTTGTTTAGGGGAAATCCTCTATGATCTAATTGCCGATCAAAGCGATCGCGCTATAGAGCAAGTAACTTCTTGGACAACCTACGCCGGGGGGGCGCCGGCAAACGTGGCCTGTGGATTGCGAAAATTGGGCATAAATTCGGCTTTTATCGGTTGTGTGGGCAAAGATCAACCCGGAGAACAGTTAATCGCCTTGCTAGACGCTCTCGGAGTCGATACCACTGGTGTACAGTATCATGCCACCCTACCCACCCGACAAGTTTATGTCACCCGCGATGCTGGGGGAGAAAGACATTTTGCGGGTTTTGGCGGCAGAAAAACGACTGATTTTGCCGATACTGCCCTTAATGCTGACCTATTGCCCGAAAATCTCTGGAAAAATGCCGATTATCTAGTGATGGGAACCCTAGGGTTAGCCTATCCCCCGGCGAGAGCGGCGATGATGCGGTCCCTGCAATTAGCTAAAATTTACGGGGTGAAAGTATTGATCGATATCAACTGGCGGCCGGTTTTTTGGACTAATCTTGAGGCTGCCCCTGATATCATTCGAGATTTTATCGCTCAGGCCGATTTGCTCAAATGTAGCGAGGAAGAAGCAGCATGGTTATTTGGCACTGATACCCCCAGAGAAATATCGTCAAAATACCCCAATTTAGGGGCAATTCTGGTTACTGGCGGCGCAAAAGGTTGTAAATATCATTTAGGCGAAAATAGCGGCAATGTCGAGGCTTTTCCTGGGGAGGCGGTGGATACAACCGGGGCAGGAGATGGCTTTGTGGCTGGTTTTTTGGCTCTTGCCGGTCTTGGAGGCGATAAAATCGGGGAAAATGCCGATTTAGCGCGTAAGGCGGTGATTTATGCCTGTGCGGTGGGGGCAATGGTGACAAGGGGGGCAGGAGCGATCGCATCCCAACCGACTCGGCAGCAGCTGGAGGAGTTTCTAGCGGCCTTTGAATCCTAGAAATTAGCCCTTATTTGCCAGTTTTTTGGTCAAACCAGTCTAAAACCCGATTCCATGCCCACCAGCGATCGCTATCGCCCCACTGACGCTGACAGGATAAACTGCTGATATAACCCACATGACCGCCATGGTTGGTTAAGAGTAGATCCACGTGGGGATTATCAGCGATCGCTGCTTGCAGATCGGGAATAACTGCGGGGGAAAAGAGGGGATCATCGGCCGCGTAGAGGATAAAAGTGGGTTTAGTTAAATAGGGTTGAAAGGGCAAGGGACTACTAGCGGCATAATAGTCAAAAACTGTCTCAAATCCTAGCTTTTTAATCACTAATTCTCGATCGAATCCGGCAATCGTGGTGGCGCGAGTAATTGCTTCGGGATCGATATGATCGGGATGAGCTTTATGGATGCGTTTGGCTAACTTGCGTAATTCCCTGGCGATCGCTTTTTCCAAATGTTTCCCCCAGGTATCCCGGACGAGATAGGATAAGGAACGATTAGAGTCTAAATTAGGACAAATTACCGCCCCACCACCGATATGGGCGGGATCGATCCCCATATCTTCCTGATTCTCTGCCGATTTAATTCCCCAGAGGGCTAATTGTCCCCCCAGAGAGTAACCTGTGAACCAAAAAGGAGCGGGACAGCCCATTTTTTGAGCTTGGGCGGCAATATGAATGAAATCTAGCCCTTCATAGATGCCATCGGAGGTGAGAGTCGGGGATAATTCGGCTGTCTTACCGTGGGCCCGCCAATCGAAGAGGACGACTGCGTAGTTTCTCGCTACGGCTTTTCTGCCTAAAATCCTTAAAAACCATTGATTATCTAAGTCTCCCGTGATGCCGTAGGTCCCGATAATTGTTCCTTTCGCTTGCGGGGGAATGGAAACAATCCCGTAGATGGGGACGGCATTGGCCCCGGTGAAAATGGTTTCTTGATAGACTGGTTCGGGAATAGCGATCGTATTTTGCCAGGTTTCTCGCGCTTTTAGGGACACATAGAGAGTCATGGCAAAACCGTTTTTCAGCAATGGGGGCGGGGTGTAGGTGAGATTATCGGTCTTCGTCCTCGGATGGGCAATCATGGCAGCACAGGGGAATCAAAAAGTCAAGAGAGGGAAACAAAAATTAACTTATGTCCACCGCTTTCTTAAAAATTGTAAAGCAAATTGTCCCAAGCAGCGAGCAACTCTGGCAGGGCAGTGGCCGACCAATTGCCCTCACAACCGCGACCTTGATAGAGAATAAATCGCAGGGAATAATTATCGGGAAATCCTGTCGCTTCTAACCATAAAAGCTCGCTTTCCGCTTCACAAGCAATACTTTCTTCATCCATTAATTCTGTGGCCATGGCCGCCATAGTTGCGGTCAATTGTGATAGTAACCGACGCAAATCTTGCCACTCGGCCTCGGTTAATTCCATCGCCCAATCATCACCACCAATTAATCCTTTATAAACGGCTGCCGTAGGATTCCAACCCAGTCGCCAACCCGAACCATATTTGAGAATTTTTTCCATAATTTTCTAGAATTTTAATAGGTCAGCATCTCCCGGTTTTGATAAGGAGGGACGAGGGGGAGAGGGACTAGGAGAAGGGTTAGGAGTGGGGGTTTCTTGGGGGAGAATAGCGGGGTTATAAATTTCGACTAAAAGAGTTACTAACTGCTGCCGTTGACGACGATTAAGACTGTTCATCGCTTTGATATCGGCAGCCATAGGATTAACGGTAAGGGTTGCTTGTCCGGGATAGTTTTCTTCGCTGATTTTCTCGTTCACTCCTAGGTAATCCCCTAGGGTTAATTGCCAATCAAAACGGATGAGAGTAAATCTTTTTTTGGTATCTTGATGATAACGAAGGAAGCGACTGATTAAAGTATTATTCGGATCGATCGCTCCTGTCTCTCGACGGGTATAGTTGTTTTCTTTCGGTAAATCTGGCATTGCTTGGTAAATTTGTTGAGCAACTGTTTCGGGGCGTTGAATTTGGCTCATCCCGGTGGATTGCCACGATAACCACCAGACAAATATCCCTATCACTAGGCAGAATACTAATAATATTAGTCGCTGAATTTTTAGCTTTTGAGGTAATTTTAATAGCATATTGATCAAGAATAAATTGAGCGGAACCTTTTTATAAATAGTGTCACACAAAGATTGCCATTCATCGCGGCTAGATTTTCCGAAGCTTACGGAACACTTGTACTAAATTATCCAGCCAAGTTTTCCACCATACTGTAATTCTTGGGCTGCCCATTTCTCCATTTTTTTGCTGACCTCGACCTTGATTCCTTCTTTCAAAACTATACCTATCAATCGTTTCCCCTTTTTTTAAGTTTCTTCTCTTTTTGTTAAGAAAGATCTGACTAATCGATAGGGGGGATCGAACCCAAAATCTATCTTCATATTTAATTAGAACCACTTACTTAAAACCCAGAGGGTTTTTGCTAGGGTAGATAACCCCAAGACTGGCAATCGCCCCCAGCCGGCTGCTGTAAAATAGGAAGGATAGATAAAACTCAGGAGAAAAGACCCCAGTGCCGTACAACCCCGCAGAAATCGAACAGAAATGGCAGAAGATTTGGCAGCAAATGGGATTGGACAAAACCCCAGAAAACGCCGATAAACCGAAATTTTACGCCCTCTCCATGTTCCCCTATCCATCAGGCAACCTGCACATGGGTCACGTTCGTAACTATACTATCACCGATGTGATTGCCCGTCTGAAAAGAATGCAGGGTTATCGCGTCCTGCATCCCATGGGGTGGGATGCTTTCGGATTACCCGCAGAAAATGCCGCTATTGAAAGGGGAGTTCCTCCGGCAAAATGGACTGATCAAAATATTGCCCAGATGAAACGGCAATTACAACAGTTAGGATTATCTATCGATTGGGAAAGAGAAGTTGCCACCTGTTCCCCGGAATATTATCGTTGGACCCAATGGCTATTTTTACAGTTTTTTGAATCGGGATTAGCCTACCAAAAAGAAGCGGCAGTGAATTGGGATCCTATCGATCAAACTGTCTTGGCCAATGAACAGGTAGATAGTGAAGGAAAATCTTGGCGATCGGGTGCTAAAGTAGAAAGAAAATTACTCCGGCAATGGTTCCTAAAAATCACCGATTATGCCGAACAATTACTCACTGATTTAGATAAACTTACCGGTTGGCCGGAACGGGTTAAAACCATGCAGGCCAACTGGATTGGTAAATCGGTAGGTGCTTATTTAGAATTTCCTCTTGTTAACTCCACAGAAAAAATTGCTGTTTTTACCACTCGTCCCGATACGGTTTATGGAGTCACTTATGTGGTACTTGCTCCCGAACATCCCTTAACTTTACAAGTTACCACTCCCGAACAAAAATCGGCCGTAGAAACTTTTATTCAAGAGATAGCCAGCGAAAGCGAATTAGAAAGAACTGCCGAAGATAAACCCAAACGCGGTATTAAAACCGGAGGAATGGCAATTAATCCTTTTACTGGTGAAGAAATTCCGATTTTAATTGCTGATTATGTCCTCTACGAATACGGGACGGGGGCAGTGATGGGAGTCCCGGCTCACGACAGTCGCGATTTTAAATTTGCTCGGGAAAATAACCTGCCAATTAAGATAGTTATTACTCCAGAAAGTGGCGAAATTGAGTTAAAAGAGGCTTACACAGAAGCGGGAATTATGATTAATTCCGCTCAATTTAATGGGCTGCATTCTACAGCAGGAAAAACCGCTATTATTGATTATGCCACTGCCCAAGGTTACGGCAAAGCTAGAATACAATATCGTCTCCGGGATTGGTTAATTTCCCGTCAAAGATATTGGGGTTGTCCGATTCCAGTTATCCACTGTCCTAACTGTGGAACCGTGCCAGTACCTATCGATAATTTACCCGTTACTTTACCGGAAAATGTCGAATTTAGCGGTCGAGGTGCTTCCCCTTTAGCCAAATTAGAAGACTGGGTAAATGTGGATTGTCCTCGCTGTGGAACTCCCGCAAAACGGGAAACGGACACTATGGATACTTTCATCGATTCTAGTTGGTATTTCCTCCGTTATACCGATGCTAAAAATGAAGATATACCCTTTCAATTCGAGAAGGTTAATGATTGGATGCCCGTGGATCAATACGTCGGAGGAATCGAACACGCTATCCTACATTTACTCTATTCTCGTTTCTTTACCAAAGTTTTAAGGGACCGAGGTTTAGTTAATGTCGATGAACCTTTTAACCGTCTGTTAACCCAGGGAATGGTACAGGGATTGACCTACAAAAATCCCGAAACTGGCAAATATGTCCCCGCAGAAAATGTTATCTATAAAGAGGATAAATATTGCGATAAAGACACGGGAGAAGTTCTATCTTTCTTCTTTGAAAAAATGTCTAAGTCGAAATATAACGGCGTTGATCCTCTGAAAGTCCTCGAAAAATATGGGGCCGATACTGCCCGAATGTTTATACTTTTTACTGCACCCCCAGAAAAAGATTTACAGTGGGAAGATGCGGGGGTAGAAGGACAATTTCGCTTTCTTAATCGGGTGTGGCGTTTAGTCAGCGAATATATTGAAAATAAACCCAAGCAAGTCAAAAAAATAGAGACTTTCTCGAAAACTGACAAGGATTTAAGACGGGCAATTCACACCGCTATTAAAGAAATCTCCGAGGATTTAGAAGGAGATTATCAATTTAATACCGCCATTTCCGAATTGATGAAACTCAGTAACGCTTTAGGGGATAATAAGTGTTTTGCATCCCCCATTTATCGGGAAGGAATCGAAACCCTATTAATCTTACTTTCCCTTTTTGCTCCCCATCTTAGCGAAGAATTATGGCAAGCTTTAGGCCATAGCCAATCAATTCACCTGCAACCCTGGCCAAAAGTTGATCCCACTGCCCTGATTGTGGACGAGATTACCCTTGTCATCCAAATTTTGGGAAAAACCAGAGGCACGATACAAGTTCCCGCTAGTGCCGATAAAAGCACCCTAGAAACCCTCGCCCTGGAATCAGAAATCGCCCAACGTTATTTAGAGGGCAAGGAAATCAAAAAAGTGATTGTTGTCCCAGGCAAATTAGTTAATTTTGTCGTGGTTTAAATGACAGCAATTATCACAATGGTAGGAAATTAAGAACCTTTTCAGTTATCAGTAACCAGTTAGATTAACACTTTCTATTAAAAACTATCGATAGATAGCAAAATAGAAACTATACAATTAGTATTGTCTGTAAATAAGAATAACCTATGGATATTGAATCAACTAAAGTTACTCCTGAAGAAATTGCCCAGTTTCGCGCTGAATTGGCAGATAATCTAAGTGTGATCGCTGCTTTGGATGCGATTGAAGAATGCGAAGGTTATCTTGAGGATGCTGTACCTTTACTGCTAATGCGAGAAACTGGTACAGAACCAGATAGATCTATCGGTGATTTACTGAAAAAATGCCGCCAATTTATCTGTCAAGAAGAAGTTAGAGAAGGCTTACAATCGGGTATGATTGCACCTTTTATAGAACCGATTTCTGTGAGTGCTGGTATTCCTGTTGGTGTAGCGACAGCTATCGGTATTTGTGCTTTTAAGTTGGGTATGAAAAAGGTTTGTGCTAATTCTGAAACTTAAATCCCTGTAGCGATAAAACCTGCCCAGTAATAAGGACTTATAAAAGGATGGGGTTGGCGTTGTTTTATTTGTTTCAATGATTGTTCATATCGTAGGCGTTGTCCTGGTCGCAGTTGGGCAAGATGTTTGTCTATTTGCGGCTGATATTGCTCCAGAAATTTGTCTAATGACTCAATAGTTAAATTCTGTAACCAGTTTTGAGCTTGTTTTAAAGCAACTGGTACAGAAACTTGCTGATTCTCATCAAATAAAATCTCATATAATTTAATCATCAAGAAGGAGGTTGATAGGTCATCAACTGTCCATAAACTACTGACAACACTGGGACTTCCTGCAAACAGAAAACCACTGGGTAAACCGATATATTCATCGCTGATAGAGTTTAAATCAATTAAGCCAGTTTCGCAAGCGGAAAGGGTGATAAGGCGGCATTTATTCAAGCGCAGTTCAAAGATTTCGCCTAATGTTAAGGGTTCTTTATTGGCTAATAATAAGGCGGATTGAAGGGGATTAGCTGGGTTAAAGCTTCCATGACAGGAGAAATGATAACAGTGGTTATCTGAGGATTTGAGATGGGGAAGAACAGCGTTTTTAGTGGCGTTATCTTGGGCGATAACTTGAGGTTCAGTAAAGAAAGTTGAGAGGATATTAACTTCTAAGTCAGTGTAAAATAAGTCTTTGGTGGGGTTTTGAATGGCGAACAGTTTATTAAAGTCGGAATGGTGAAAAGTTTGGGTGATTTTTTGCAAGATTTGACAACTGGGGGCATATTGTACACCCTTCGGAAATAAATCTTGTAATTCTGATCCCCCCGTTGCCGACTCCCCCCTTTTTAAGGAGGGTTGGGGGGGATCAACAGGTAAGGCGTGTAAGGGTAAAATATGCAGAAACCAATGGGGGATAATAATTAAGCGTTGACAAGTATCGGGAATGAGGGCAAGAATATCATTAATATGCAGAATATCAGCAAAAGTCTGTAAGAGGTTAGATAGTTGATTTTTCCATTCTTGCTTGCCATTTTCGGAGTAGTAAAGCTGTAGATAATTGTTGATTGTATCAAATAATTGATTTATATCATCTTCGGAAGATTGCCAAACTTTAACCTCTCCCTCAGCAGACACGACAAAAGTGAGTATTTTCTCCCTTGTAATGTACCATTGCAGCAGACAAGTTTCGGCATCAGTTAAAGCCTGAATCTCTGTAAATACGATCGGCTCAACTTTTTGAGTGAGGCTAAAGAGAGGATCTTTAATTTCTCTTGCAATAAAATTATCTAAGTCTTGTTGATATTCTTTCAGATAACTATGATCTTGAACGTAGGGAGTTAAGTTATCACGACTCATTAAATTCTGGTTAATGCTTTGATGTTGTAAGCGGATTTGTTCATTAACAACTCTTTGCTTTAATTCATTTAATTGGGCGATAATTTCTTGACTAACGCCTTGGGGGTGTAGGTTTTTCTGGGTGATTAATTCCACCAGATTACGCCCTTTACTGCGTTCGATATATTCTAATGCCTTCTCAGGCTGATTGAGGTTAAGATGGGCTTGTACGATGCGATAAAAAACATCAATAGCATTGGATAAAACCTCTTGGCGACTTTGGGGGTTAAGGGCTTCTAAGCGGGCATTCTCTACCGCTTCAATGGCAGTATTATAGGCTTCTGTTGCAGGTTCCCATTGTTTTTCATCGTAGTGTAGGTTTGCTAAATAACCGGCAGTTCGTGAACATTGAAGGGGATAATTTTTTTTTGTGTAGATTGTTAAGGCATTGTGATAAGACTTGATCGCTCTTTCTAAATTGTCAGCTTTATCCCCTCTGATTCTGTCACTGTAAGCAATAGCGAGATTATTCTGTGTCATTGCCCAATCTTCGGGAAATGCCTCAAAAGTCCTCACTTTCAAGGCTTCCTGGTAAGCGGCGATCGCTTTTTCTAAATTCTCAGCTTTATCCCCTCCGATTCTATGGTAAATAGAACCGAGCAAATTGTGTATCAATATCCAATCTTCAGGAAATGCTTCAAAAGTAAAAACTTTCAGAGCCTGTTGACAATGGGTAATCGCTAGTTCTAAATTTTCAGTCTCATAACCCATGATCTCCCTAAGAAGGTAAACACGAGCAATATTACTTTTTGTCCTTGCCCAATATTCAGGAAATGCTTCAAAAGTTGTCACTTTTAGGGCTTCTTGATAATAGGTGATCGCTGTTTCTAAATTCTCAGCTTGATTACCTCTGATTCTTTCACGGTAAGCATTAGCTAGATTGTTTTGCGTTATTGCCCATTGTTTAGGAGATGCTTGAAAAGTAAAAACTTTTAGCGTTTCTTGATTATGAACAATCGCTAGTTCTAAATTCTCAGATTGATTACCTCTGATTCTTTCAGAATAAGCATTAGCAAGCTCACTTTGTGTGTTCGCCCATTCTTCAGGAAATGCTTCAAATGTGGTCACTTTTAGAGCTTCTTGACAATGGGTGATCGCGGCTTCTAAATTCTCAGCTTTATTTCCTCTGATTCTCTTATGGTAAGCATTAGCTAGATTGTTTTGCGTTATTGCCCATTGTTTAGGAGATGCTTCAAAAGTGAAAACTTTCAGAGCTTCTTGATAATAGGTGATCGCCCTTTCTAAATTCTCAGCTTTCTCCCCTCTGATTCTGTCAACGTAAGCAGCAGCGAGAACTGTTCGGCTATATGCCCAATCTTGAAGAAAAATCTCACGAGTATAAACTCTTAAGGCCTCTCGTCCACAAAAGATCGCTCGTTCTAAATTTTCGGCTTTATCACCTTTTATTCTCTCTGAATAAACAATAGACAGACAAATATTTGTTGCGGCCCAATCGCTTGGAAATGTGTCAAAAGTTCTTACTTTTAGAGTTTCTTGGTAATAGGTAATCGCGAGTTCCAAATTGTCAGCTTTGTCTCCTCTAATTCTTTGAAAGTAAGCATGACCAAGAATTAATTGTATTGTTGCCCAATCTTGAGACAAATCATTAAAAAATCTTGCTTTCAAGACTTTTTGACAAGAGGATATAGCTATTTCCATATTTTCAGCTTTATCTCCTCTGATTCTTTGTAAATAAGCCATTGCAATATTCAGTTGTAGCTTTGCCCATTCTTGGGGAAATGCCTCAAAAGTTATAACTGAGGAGACTTCTGTATAATGCTTGACTATCATTTCTAAGTTTTCAGCTTTATCGCCTTTGATTCTCTCGGAGTAAGCATTAGCCAGAGAGGTTTTAATATTGGCCCATTTTTCGGAAGATGTTTCAAAAGTATAAACTTTCAAGGCTTCTTGGTAAGCGGCGATCGCCAGTTCTAAATTCTCAGCTTTCTCCCCTCTGATTCTGTTAAAGTAAGCAGCAGCGAGATTATTATGTGTACCTGCCCAATCCTGGGGAAATGCGTCAAAAGTGAACACTTTCAAGGCTTCATGGCAAGCGGCGATCTCGCTTTCTAAATTCTCAGCTTTCTCCCCTTTGATTCTATTACGGTAAGCAGCAGCGAGATTACACTGTGTTCTTGCCCATTGTTGGGGAGATGCGTCAAAAGTGAAGATAGTTAAGGCTATTTCATAACCCGTGATAGCAATTTCTTTATTGACGGCGACGTCACCGAGGGGAAATTGACAGATTAAGTTACTGAAATTGACAATAACACCAGCGATAAAATAGGGTTGTTCCCGTGTGACTTGTGTTAATTTTTTTGTCTCCCGACTATCTAGAATTTGTGCTAAATTATCATCCAATTTATCCAGATTTTGCGCCCAGAAGGGATAAATAACTTGAGGATTAGGATTTTCAGAAATTTTTTGTAATGTCTCGATTAAGAAATTGAGATAGTTAGTTTCTGTCTTTATAGAGGAAGAAGAATAGCTTTGTAGCAAATTTCCCGCAATATTCATTAACTGATTCGCATTATTGAGATCGCTTTGTAGCCTTAGATTATCCGCTACTTTTAATAATTCTGTTACCAAACCCTGATCCAACAATTCCTGATTTTCCTGTAATATTCGGGGTTCATCGCCATCATTGCAGGATAATAGCTGATTAATCAGGTTTAGGTAGGCTTGAGTACGCTTTTGCTGTGCGGTATCTTCTTGATCTATATCTTTATTATCAACAGGAGGAGTTATATTTAATCCTTGCGCTACAAATTCCCAATCATCACCTGAGTTCTTACAAAACAATAAAATCTCCTCAGCTTCTATTGCTTCAACACTCGGTACAGGAAAATTCTGCTCCCCTAATCGTCGTGCGAAAGTAGCCGCATCTTCTTGAGACTCAAACAGTAATATTTTGTGATTATCATCTACACTTATAGTATGAATACCCTCATCATCTGCTCCCACATTGTAAAGCAGAACATAAACAGTTTGAGGTAACTGATTAGAGGGTTGCTGCTGAAAATACTGACTCAAAGAAACAGTTAAATCTTTTAGATTAACCTGTAAATTTTGTAAAATTATCCCTGTACTTTCCCCTTGTTGAAAAATCCCAATCAGTAAATGCTCTGTATCAATAGATTCACTCCCTAATTTATCAGCAAATGATAATGCACTGTTTAAAACGAGTTTTGCCGACTCTGTAAAAGGAATATCTACAGGATTCATTTCTGGACTAATTCCTGAACCCCTTCCTAGAATTTTTTCAACTTCAATCCGAGCATTTTTTAGCGTTATTCCCTGCTGTCTTAAAACTTGCGACGCAATTCCTGTCGCTTCACCGATTAACCCTAAAAATATAAATTCCGCTCCTACAAAATTATGCCCCAAGCGACGCGCTTCCTCCTGCGCTAACATAATTACCTTAATCGCTTTCTCTGTAAACCGTTCAAACATAATTTAGACTCCTTATCACTTCTAAACCACGAAACTTATCAGAACTACAACACCTTGATTCGCCATTCCGTAAAAAATTGGACATAATTGAATGAGGACGATGATAATTGATTAATCAGGTTTAGGTATGTTTGGGTGCGTTGTTCATTCATAGCGTGGCGGATGGTGGCGGTTAATTCAGTTATAAGCGATTGATCGGCAATCATCAAGAGTTGGGGATTGGTGGTAAGATTGTCAGAAAAGCGATCGCACTGAATCAAGGCTGAATAATGAGGGGCTATGATAATAGGTCGTGGTTAGAATTTTTAAAACAGTCTATCAAATCCTCATAACAATCATCGAGTAATCCAAGCACTCAGAAATTCAACCTGATCGATCATTTCTTCGGCTGATTTAGTGGCAATTAGCTGTAAAATCCCTCGCATAATTTCCCCCATTGAATATCTTTGTTGTTGGACTAGAATGATTCCTGCATGATTTCTTTTTTGTTGTAAGAAAAGTGTATGTAAATAATAAAAATCTCTAACATTAGAACTATAAAGACTACACCCCTGAGAAGTTGCCCAGATTAATTGTTCTTCATCAGAGTATCCCAATCTATTAGCTTCTAAAGCAGTAATCACATCAACACCTCTACTTTTCAAAATAAAAGCAAGTGATCGCAATGTAGAATCCTCATCCATATATAAGCTAATTCTACTCATAAGAAGAAGAATAATGTAATGCTTCAATGCGATCTGCTTCGGCGGCTTCGGCTATAATTTCTGCTTCTATTGTTTCTTTGTTAGTATGATAGTAAGTTAGAGCGGCATAAACTTGTGCCAAAGAAAGATGAGGGATTTCATCGGCAATTTCTTCAGGACTATATCCTAACTTATACCAGATCACTATTCTTCGTACAGTAACAGCAGTTCCCGTGATAATAGGACAACCTCCATGAATTTTGGGATCGCTTTTTATGAAAGTGCCAATATTGATCTCTGTTAACATAACTTTCTTCGATTCAGTTTCAACTAATTAAACTACATAGGATTATATGCTTTTATCACCATTCTAGCATAGCCCAAGCATTGGTCGGGGTAGGGGATTGAATGGGGAGATTATCAGAATTCTATCACAGGGACGATAGCCGAAAAAAATCCTAGTCAATCAAACAATCAAAAAAAATCATAGTTTAGACGGTATTGGGTGCGTTGTTCATTCATAGCGTGGTAAATTCAGTGATAAGCGATTCATCGGCAATCATCAAGAGTTGGGGATTGGTGGTAAGATTGTCAGAAAAGCGATCGCACTGTATAATCTTGATTGATAGATAAGCTAATTCTACTCACTTGAACTAAATCATCATGAATCAAAAACCGTACCAAGTAGAAGCATTTTGGGATCGAGAGGCGCAAGTTTGGGTAGCAGAGAGTGAAGATATTCCGGGATTAGTCACCGAAGCTGATACCATCGAAGCTTTAACAGCTAAATTACGACAGATGATTCCAGAATTATTACAACTCAATCATCTAATTACTCTTGAACCTCAAGCACCGATAACTTTTGAACTAATTAGTCATCGTCAAGAATCAATTGAGTGCGCTGTTTAGATGGCTACTTCTTTAACACCTGCATTAAAAAAACTGCTCTCAGCAGCTGGATGTTATTTTGAACGTCAAGGTAAAGGAGATCATGAAATTTGGTATAGTCCTCTGACAGAAAGAAGATTTGTAGTTGATAATACTATTAAATCACGCCATACTGCCAATGCAGTTTTGAAACAAGCCGGATTATCTAAAGCCTTTTGAACGCTGTAGAATCTTCATCCATTAATTAAACTACATAGGATTCTATGCTTTTATCACCATTCTAGCATGGCCTAAACATTGGTCGGGGTAGGGGCGAAGCATTGGGATAAAAAATCTAGGATTTCAGCGATAAGTTATTGCCCAAATGCTTCACCCCTACAGTGATTTTCTGCAATTTGAGGAATCACTGTTGCAGAAGGCGGTTCAAAATTCATTGTCTTAATTATGATTGAGGAAAAGGGAGAATAATATAGCGAATCACTGTTCCTAGTAAAGCTGTTCCCAAGATGCCGATTAACGTCCAAATCTGGGCTTTCTGAGAGCCTTTTAATTCTTTTGTATCTTCTTTTACCCCTTCAATATCTTTTTCTAAACTATCGACTTTTTCCTCTAATCTTGCCTGTACTATTTTAATATCCATAAAATCTTTTTGTAGATTATCAAACTTCTGATAAATTGAACCTAAAATTTCTTTGAGATCCTGTTCAATAGTAACTGACATCTGATGATTCTCATAAGTAGGTGGGTGGAATTAAATATAAAATGAACGTAGGTTGGGTTGAAGCATGAAACCCAACGCCCGATTATGTTACGCTACCGCTAACCCATCCTACAAATAATTGTGCCTACCTACTTAATAATGATAGTTATCAGCATTGTTATCTATCTTATCTTAAGTGTTTGCCCAACCGAAGCGCCTCATTTTCCCTTGCTGCCTTCCCTCATTGTTGCCCTCCCCCTCCCATTATCTCCACTAATTTATGAGCCGATAATTCCTGATTAAGCCAATCCTTTCTCAGCCAACCATTGAGGATTATATAAACGAGATTGATAACGGGACCCACCATCACAAAGAACAGTAACTATGGTGTGGCCTGGTCCCATTTGTTTAGCTAAAGCTACCGCAGCACCGACATTAATACCCACAGAACCCCCCATAAATAAACCATCTTTTTGTAATAGTTGATAAACAACTTTAATGGCAGTGGGATCATCAATTTGAATGGCATCATCTATGGGTGCGCCTTCCATATTAGCGGTAATACGACTATTACCAATCCCTTCCGTAATTGAACTACCTTCCAGGGTAATTGTCCCGGTTTTCACATAACTATATAAACCGCTACCCATCGGATCCGCCACCACGCAACGCACCTGGGGATTTTGGTCTTTTAAAAACATCGCCACCCCCGCGTAGGTTCCCCCGGTTCCCGTGGCAGCCACCCAAGCATCAATTTTACCGTCGGTTTGTTCCCAGATTTCCCGGCCAGTGGTTTCGTAGTGAGCGCGACGATTAGCCAGATTATCGAATTGATTAGCCCAGATAGCATTTTCCATCTCGCCAGCCAATCTCCCCGATAATTTAACGTAATTATTGGCATCTCGGTAGGGAACGGCGGGAACAGTACGCACTTCCGCGCCAAGGGTTCTCAATAGGTCGATTTTCTCTTGGGATTGGGTATCGGGAATGATAATCAGGCATTTATAACCCTTAGCATTGCAGATATGGGCCAAACCGATGCCAGTATTGCCGGCGGTTCCTTCGACAACGGTCCCCCCCGGTTGGAGAGTACCAGCTTTTTCCGCTTCTTGAATAATATATAAAGCGGCCCGATCCTTGACCGAACCACCGGGGTTAAGAAATTCGGCCTTACCGAGAATCTCGCAGCCGGTTTCCTCGCTAAAACTATTGAGACGAATTAGGGGAGTATTACCCACCGCATCGACGAAACCATTTTTAATATCCATAATCTGTTATTTTTCGTGCTGTTCGTAGGCTGAGACGATTTTTTGTACTAAGGGATGACGTACCACATCGGCCCGCGATAGGTAAGAAAAAGCGATCCCTTCTACTGATTTTAGGATTTTTTGAGCGGCAATTAACCCCGATTCCTGTGGTTGCGTTAAATCGGTTTGGGTGACATCTCCGGTTACTACCATGCGCGAACTGAATCCGAAGGGAGTTAAGATCATCAATGCGATCGCACTTTCTCCACTGGGGAATTGAATCGTTGGCCAATTTCTACCACTTTAGCAAAATTGTTGTCTTAGCTGGAAATATTGATTAAATTGGAAGTTTTTAGCTGTTATTAGTTACTTAACCTAATATAGTGGTGGCGTTCTGTAAGGAGTCCCGCCGTGACTAACAATTCCATCGAGCCTTTGAATATTGGCAATACGATTAATACTGCCTTCCGTCTTTATCGTGATCGCTTCCAAACTTATGTATTCTTTGCTGTCCGCGCCTGTTTGTGGTCGCTTCTCCCCTTAGTTTTGCAATTAATTCTCAGTCAATTACTTTATCAAACAATTACCCCCGAACAAGGCAGCGATATCGGTTTACGTTTATTTCTTTTCCCAGTACAAATTTTCTCGGCCGCTAAGTATCTTTTCAATAGTGCGGTTATCTCACGATTAGCTTTTCAAGACATTATTTATCAGCCGGAAACTGCCGGACAAGCGGAAAAAAAAGTTAAGCCGAAAATGTGGCGCTTGTGGTGGATGCAGGTTTTGATCGGTTTGTTGGGAGCGGCAATAATCTTGCCGATAACGCTGTCTCTGGTGCTAGTCAGTTTTATCCCCATCCTTGGTGTATTGCTTATTTTACTGGCTTCTTTCTGTCTTCCTGTTTTCTTCCTTTGGTTATCTGCTCGCATTTGCATTGCCGAATTGCCCTTAATAATTGAAGATAATTTAGGCAGTTGGCAAGCAATCAAGAGAGGTTGGCATTTAACTAAAAACTCGGCTTGGAGAATTGTGGGAGTGATATTTATTGCCAGTTTATTAATTATTCCAGCTTATATTCTGTCAGTAGCTTTGGCTTCAATTCCCTTTTGGTTCAATTCTTCGGAGGACTGGCAAACGCTCACGGAAAATCCTCTTTTTTTCCGACAAATGGCGATGTTTTCCTATGGTCTGATTACTATTTTCTTACTTCTGAGTATTTTATTAGTTCCTTTTTGGCAATCTCTCAAAAGTGTGATCTATAATCATCTTTTAGACCAGAAAAAAAATGATGGGGGAGAATACTAATAACTGAGCGGCTGTTGGTGTATCTAAATTACTTGTTAAGACTGTCTATGAGCAGGGGGTGGGGTAGTGGGGAGAGGGGAGAAAAAAGCTGACTCCTGAATTCTGTCTCCTCAATAATGACTTCTAACCCAATGGTAGATGTGGGACTATCTCAACAATCTGTTATTTTTCGTGCTGTTCGTAGGCTGAGACGATTTTTTGTACTAAGGGATGACGCACCACATCGGCCCGGGATAGGTAACAAAAAGCAATCCCTTCTACTGATTTGAGGATTTTTTGAGCGGCAATTAACCCCGATTCCTGTTGTTGCGGTAAATCGGTTTGGGTGACATCTCCGGTTACTACCATGCGCGAACCGAATCCCAAGCGAGTTAAGACCATTTTTAACTGTGCTGGGGTGGTATTTTGGGCCTCATCAACGATAACAAAAGCATTAGCTAGGGTTCGTCCCCGCATATAAGCTAAGGGAGCGATTTCGATTTTACCCCGTTCCATCAGGTCGGGAATTTTGGCCGCTTCGATAAATTCGTATAAAGCATCGTAGAGGGGACGCAAAAAAGGATCGACTTTTTGCTGTAAATCCCCCGGGAGAAAGCCTAATTTTTCCCCCGCTTCCACGGCCGGCCGGGTGAGGATAATCCGTTCTACTTTATCTTCTAATAGAGCTTGTACTGCTAAAACGGCGGCTAAAAAGGTTTTCCCCGTGCCAGCAGGTCCAATACAAAAGGTGATATCGTGACTTTGAATCGCTTGGATATATTGACGCTGACGGAAGGTTTTCGCCCGAATTAGCTCCCCGCGACGGGTACGAGCGAGAATATCCTGCTGTAGTTCTTTATACTCGCTAGAACGCCCCGTATCGAGGGCATGGATAGCGGTCATAATATCGGCTTCGGCGATTAACTTGGCCTCTTGCCATAAAATACTTAAGGAGCGCACAATCGCTGTGGCACGCTCCACCGGGGTCGGTTGCCCCGCAATCCGCAATTCCATGCCTCTGAGGACTAAATTCGCCCCAGTTTGCCTGGCTATCAATTTGAGGTTAGCTTCTTGATGACCCGCTAAAGCGATCGCACTTTCTGAACTGGGGAATTGAATCGTTTGCCAAGTTTCCGTCATGCTTGGGGCTAAATTATCCTTTGGCTGTTTCTACCACTTTAGCAAAAGCGACGGGATCGAGGACGGCTAATTGGGCCAACATTTTCCGATTGAGGAGGATATTAGCTTTCTTTAATTGTCCGGTCAGTTGGCTATAACTGATGCCCTGTTGACGAGCAGCGGCGTTAATGCGGGTAATCCAAAGACGACGAAAATCGCGTTTCCGTTTGCGACGGTCTCTATAGGCATTCCGCAACGCCTTCATTACCTGTTGGTTAGCTGTACGGAATAAGCGCGAGTGAGAACCGCGAAAACCTTTGGCTAATTTGAGAATTTTTTTGCGTCGCTTGCGGGCGACATTCCCCCGTTTTACTCTAGACATGATAATCCTTTAGACGATTTTTCTGGAAAATTTACAAATAGGGCAACATTAAGCGCACTTCCTTCTCGTCGCGCTCGTGTACCAGGGTAATCTGGGACAAACGACGGCGTTTGCGTTCGGCACTTTTATGATCGAGTAGGTGATTTTTGAAGGCTTTGCGACGTTTGATTTTTTTGCCGCTTCCCGTGGCCTCGAATCGTTTGGCCGCCGCCTTTCGCGTTTTTAGCTTGGGCATAAACTCCGTTTTATTAAATCGACACAATCACTAATACTATCACAAATAAAGGACTTTGGGCAAGGAGTCGCCAAAAGATTCCCCGGCTCATCCTTACTTTGGCCAGGTCTGTGCTTGGGAATTAAATCAATCGGGAATTTTCCCCTTCCTCTCGATCGAATCGCTAAGATCCAGATAAAGTCTTGCGTTAACACGCATCTGGAGAAGTTATGGCTAAAACCCTACTAGAACAATTACGCCAATTTACAGTGGTTGTTGCCGATACCGGCGATATCCAAGCGATCGAAGCTTTTACCCCCCAAGATACCACCACTAACCCCTCCCTGATTACGGCTGCGGCCCAAATGCCCCAATATCAGCCGATTGTCGATCAAACCCTGCAAGCGGCCAGAAAAGAATTAGGGCAGCAGGCCACCCCAGAAGATGTGGCCACATTAGCTTTTGATCGCCTAGCGATCGGTTTTGGCCTACAAATCCTGCAAATCGTCCCCGGCCGCGTCTCCACCGAAGTAGATGCCCGTCTTTCCTACGATACCCAAGCTACCATCGACAAGGCCCGTTATCTCATTTCCCAGTATGAACAAGCGGGTATCTCTAGAGAAAGAGTCTTAATTAAAATTGCCTCGACGTGGGAAGGGATTAAAGCCGCAGAAGTCCTCGAAAAAGAGGGAATTCACTGTAATTTAACCCTATTATTCGGTTTCCATCAGGCGATCGCCTGTGCGGAGGCGGGAGTCACCTTAATTTCTCCCTTTGTCGGTCGCATTCTCGATTGGTATAAAAAAGAAACTGGTAAAGACTACGTTGGCGCTGAAGATCCCGGTGTCCAATCCGTTACCCAGATCTATAACTACTATAAAAAGTTTGGCTATAAAACCGAAGTTATGGGGGCAAGTTTCCGCAATATCGGCGAAATTTGCGAGTTAGCCGGCTGTGATCTTTTAACCATTTCTCCGAAACTTCTCGAACAATTGCAAGAGACAGAAGCCGATTTACCCCGTAAGCTCGATCCAGATCAGGCCGCAACCCTTGATATTGTCAAAATTGCCATGGATCAAGTGACTTTTGAGAAAATGCACGCCGAAGATGCCATGGCTTCTGAAAAACTAGCGGAAGGTATTCAAGGTTTTACCAAAGCTTTAGAATTATTGGAACAATTGCTGATTCAACGTTTAACCCAGTTGGAAGGTCAGTCAACCCTAGAACACGCCGCCGAAGATATTTTCCGAGTCTATGATCATGATGGGGATGGTTTCATCACCCGGGAAGAATGGGCGGGAACCGATGCGGTATTCGATGCGATCGATATTAACCATGATGGTAAAATTTCTCCCGATGAGATCGCTGTCGGTTTGGGTGCGGCTTTTCGTTTAGTGGAAGCATAGAATTAGTCGTGCGTTGAACTAACCAGCATCAGTCCCCACCCGCACTCACCCCCACCAGTGGGGAAGTGGGGTGTGGGGGAGTGGGGAAGTGGGGAAGCTGTCCCATCACCCTATCACCCCAAAACCCTATAACCCTATAACCCTATAACCCTATCCCCTGCCTCCTGTCTCCTGATTAAGCTGTCTCTTGGGCAGCGGCTAATTCGGCCAGTTTTCCCTGTTGATCCTTGGCGATACAGGATTGGATCACCTCTTCGATGGCGCCGTCTAAAATGCGATCGAGGGAAAAATTCTGATTTAAGCGATGATCGGTGAGACGATTATCCTTATAGTTATAGGTGCGAATTTTTTCCGAACGCGAACCGGTTCCCACCTGAGAGCGTCGCATGGAACTGACCGCTTCCTGTTGTTCCTGTAACTTCATATCGTACAGTTTCGCCCGGAGAATCTGCATAGCTCGTTCCCGGTTTTGCAATTGCGATCGCTCCTCGGTGCAGAAAACCCGGATTCCCGTGGGTTTATGGATTAAATCGACGGCAGTTTCCACTTTATTGACATTTTGACCGCCTGCTCCCCCAGATCTAGCCGTGGTTAACTCAATATCCTTGGGATCGATATGCACTTCCACATCGTCCACTTCCGGCATAATCGCCACGGTAGCGGTGGAAGTGTGGACGCGACCACTCGCTTCCGTCAGAGGAACCCGCTGCACCCGATGGACTCCCGCCTCAAATTTCAGCTTACTATAGACGTTATCGCCTTTAATCTCTAAAATTGCCTCTTTAAATCCCCCCATATCCGCCGGAGATTCACTCAAAAGGCTAACTTTCCAGTTTTGAGTTTCGGCATATTTTGAGTACAAACGCACTAAATCCCCCGCCCAAATACTGGCCTCATCACCTCCGGTCCCGGCGCGAATTTCCAGCATGATATTCTTTTCATCGAGGGGATCCCGGGGCAGCAGCAGAATGGTTAATTGGTCTTCCAAAGAGGCGATTTTTGCCTCTAATTCTGCCACTTCTAGGGCGGCGATTTCCCGTAGTTCGGGATCGCTGGCGGATTCTTTGAAGATTTGTTTCGCACCGATTAAATCCTCTTGACTTTTTTGCCAAATTTCGTAGGTGTTGACCGTTTCCTCTAGGGAAGCGCGGGATTTGGCCAGACGATGCAATTCACCCGGATTACTGGTGACATCGGGATCCGCTAGACGACGGGTTAATTCTTTGTAGGTCTGTTCAACAGATTGCAGTTTGTCTAGTAAATAACTTTCAGCCATGATCGATAATAAATAGGGTTAAACGGGGTTAATTGGAAGATAACCCGCAAATTCTCTGGATTAGAAGCGTCTAACAGATAATAGAGACGCAATCCTTTTAATTTTCTTAATTTTCTTTGTCTGGAGTTCTGCGAGCTAGGAAAAATCCCGCTCAACTGCTGACAGTAAGTCAGTTTTGCTAATACTTAGAAATATTTTTGGGCCAGCAAGCGGCAAGGGAAGACATTTTTTTCTTAACCAGATTATTCCTATATCTGAAGCTATCATTTTTTGGCTGGTTTGAGCAAGTCATGTTAAATCCTGTTTAAAAGCAGGGGTGTGGGGTGTGGGAAATTGGGGAAGTGGGGTAGTGGGGTGTGGGGTGTGGGAAATTGGGGAAGTGGGGAGATCGGAGATGGAAGCAGGGAGAAAAAAGCTGATAGCTGATAACTGATCACTGATCACTGATAACTGATCACTGATAACTGATCACTGAATACTAAACCTGTCGGAAAGGGGGACAAAAAATGCTAGGATGGCGACAGCACAGAGAAAAGTGAAAGAAAGGAATATAGCTTTACATGGAAGAGTTTGACAAGTCAATATCCTTTGATGGCAGGGATATTCGACTAAAAATAGGGCTTTTAGCCCCCCAAGCTGGCGGTAGTGTTCTGATCCAATCGGGAGAAACGGCGGTTTTAGTGACAGCAACCACAGCCAAAGCCAGAGAAGGAGTAGATTTCCTGCCCTTAACCGTTGATTACGAAGAAAGATTATACGCCGCCGGGCGCATCCCGGGAGGATTTTTGCGTCGTGAAGGTCGTCCCCCGGAAAAAGCAATTCTGACCGGTCGTTTGATTGATCGCCCCCTGCGGCCCCTCTTCCCCAATTGGATGCGGGATGATATTCAGGTGGTCGCTACGACCCTCTCAATGGATGAGGAGGTACCCCCGGATGTTTTGGCCGTTACCGGGGCTTCTGTGGCGGTTTTGTTGGCAGGTATTCCCTTCCAAGGACCGATGGCAGCGGTGCGCGTCGGTTTACTGGGGGATGAATTTATCATCAATCCCACCTACAAGGAAATCCATAACGGAGAATTGGATTTAGTGGTGGCGGGTAGTCCTGAAGGGGTGGTGATGATCGAAGCGGGAGCCAATCAGTTACCGGAACGGGATATTATTGAGGCGATCGATTTTGGTTATGAAGCAGTGCGCGACCTGATCACCGCTCAACGGGAATTGATCGATCAGTTGGGTATTCCCCTCGTCACCCGAGAAGCGCCGGTAGTAAACGAAACCGTGCAGAATTTCCTGAAAGAGCAAGCTAAAGAGGAAATTAAACAGATTCTCTGCCAGTTTACCCTCAGCAAAACCGAACGGGATGAGAAATTAGAGGCGATCGAAAATCGGATCAAGGAAACTATAACCGCTCTCCCCGATGAAGATCCCTTAAAATCTCCAACGCTGGAAGAACCGAAGTTAATCGGTAATCTCTTTAAGGATCTGACCAAAAAACTGATGCGCGCCCAAATTATCGAGGATGGGGTGCGGGTTGATGGTCGCCAACTGGACGAAGTACGGCCGATTTCTTGCCGGGTAGGAGTTTTACCCCGTCGGGTTCACGGTAGCGGTTTGTTTAATCGCGGTTTAACCCAAGTGCTTTCGATCGCCACCCTTGGCACCCCCGGGGATGCTCAGGATTTAGGGGACGATCTCCATCCCGAAGATGAAAAACGCTATCTTCATCACTACAATTTCCCACCCTTTTCCGTCGGTGAAACCCGTCCCATGCGCTCTCCCGGCCGTCGAGAAATCGGTCACGGTGCTTTAGCGGAAAGGGCGATCGTGCCTGTCCTCCCCCCCCAGGAGGAATTTCCCTATGTGCTGCGGGTGGTGTCGGAAGTCCTCTCTTCTAATGGTTCCACCTCCATGGGTTCCGTGTGCGGTTCTACCCTAGCGCTGATGGATGCCGGTGTTCCCCTGAAAAAACCCGTTAGCGGTGCGGCCATGGGTTTAATTAAAGAAGGGGAAGAAGTGCGTATTTTGACCGATATCCAAGGTATCGAGGATTTTCTGGGAGATATGGACTTTAAGGTGGCTGGCACTGATTCCGGCATCACCGCTCTCCAGATGGATATGAAAATCCCCGGTTTAAGCATGGAAGTGGTGGCCAAGGCGATCGAACAAGCTTTACCGGCCCGCAAACATATCCTAGAGAAGATGTTAGCAACCCTAGAAAAACCCCGCACAGAATTATCTCCCCACGCACCCCGGTTATTGACGATCAAGATCGATCCGGATCTGATCGGGTTAGTCATCGGGCCGGGTGGTAAGACGGTTAAAGGGATTACTGAACAGACCGGCACGAAAATCGATATCGATGACGATGGGACTGTCACCATTTCCTCTACCGATGGGGAACAGGCCGAAAAAGCTAAACGACTGATTTACAATATGACCCGCAAACTCAATGAGGGGGAGGTTTATCTCGGTCGCGTGACTCGCATTATCCAAATCGGTGCTTTTGTGGAAGTTTTGCCGGGGAAAGAGGGAATGATCCATATTTCCCAATTGGCCGAGGGACGCGTCGGTAAGGTCGAAGATGAAGTGGCCGTGGGGGATGAGGTGTTAGTCAAGGTACGCGAGATCGATAGTAAAGGTCGTCTCAATCTCACCCGTCTCGGTATTCATCCCGATGAGGCCGCCGCTGCCCGTAAAGCTGCTACTGTAGTCTAGGTAAATTTTCTGTTCATGGTTAACCCTCGATCGCTCGATCGAGAGTTTTTTTATCGCTAAAATTGCCTAAAAACAGCAATAGAGACGTAAAAAAAACGCCTCTATCCCGGTATTTTCCCTAGATAGGGTTTGCTGAATAAATCTAAAAACCTTGTTGGGTAAGACTTTTAGACTTTTTGTCAATCAAAAAGTACCAGGTATGGGAGTGATCAGGGGGAAAATTCCGGGACTTTTTCCCTAAAAATTAGGTAATTGGCCACCTCA